>JBAZGZ010000008.1:0-7792 GCA_041652615.1 Candidatus Omnitrophota bacterium
AAAAACTTACAGCATAGAAGCAAAGTTTAAAATAGGCGATGCCACGTTTGACGCGAAACTTGAAAAATATAGCGGCAAAAAAGCAATATTTGAAACCCGGGAAGAAGCCGATAGGGCAAATGAAGAAATTAAAAAACAAAGCTTTTTAGTAAAGCACATTATAAAAAAACAGTCAAAACGTAACCCGCCATCTCCTTTTATTACATCACTGCTTCAACAGGATGCGTTCAATAAACTGCGCTTTTCTTCTCAACGAACCATGATGGTGGCCCAGAAACTATATGAAGGAATTCAGATTAAAGAAATCATGGTCGGGCTTATTACCTATATGCGTACTGATTCGTTCGCGATAAGCGAGAGGGCAAAAGAAGAATCAAGAGAATTCATAGAACAAAAGTTCGGCAAAGAGTATCTTTCGGAAAAAGAATATAAGCATAAGGTAAAAAAAGGAGCTCAGCTAGCGCATGAAGCGATACGCCCTTCGAGTATCCACAGAGAACCGCAAAAGATGGCAGGGTTTCTATCCGAAGACGAAGCAAAGCTTTACGATTTAATATGGAGACGGTTTGCCGCTTCCCGCATGAGAGAAGCAACTTTTGAAAATACAAAAACTATGATAACTTCAGGTCATACAGAATTCAGCGCGCAAGCAACGCGCATGATTTTTGACGGATATCTGAAAGTGTATGGCAGAGAAGACGGGGATATAGTTTTACCTCCTCTTGCGCTAAACCAGGAATTAACTCTCGTAGATTGCGAAGTCATAGAACATACGACAAAACCTCCGGCGCGCTTTAACGACGCGTCGCTGGTAAAAATTCTTGAAGAAAAAGGCATAGGCAGGCCGTCAACATACGCGCCTATCGTATATACGCTTATCAGGCGAAATTATATCCGAAGAGAACGGGGGTGTTTTGCGCCTACGGCATTAGGTATAAAAGTAAGCGAGATGTTAAATAAATATTTCAATGAAATCATAAATGAAGATTTTACCGCCATCATGGAAGAAAAATTAGACGAAGTCGAAGAAGGAAAAATAGAATGGCACAGTATTCTTAAAGATTTTTTTCCTTCATTTAAGGAAAAAATTGATACTGCCACCAGCCTGATTACAAAAGAAGTTGAGTATGCGGGAAAAAATTGCCCGAAATGCCAAAGCCCGCTTGTAGTAAAATGGTCAAGAAAGGGCCGTTTCTTGAGTTGTTCTACATTCCCTCAATGCCGCTATGCCGAGAGCATCACAACAGACGTAAACTGTCCTTTATGTAAAGTGGGAAAATTAATTGAGCGGCGTAATAAAAGAGGTCAGCAATTCTATGGCTGTTCAAAGTTTCCGGAGTGCCGTTACACAAATCGGAACTTACCGGAAACAAATGAACAAAATAATGACAGTAACGCTTCCGATAACGATCTAAAAATTGATAACACTCAAGAGACAGGGCAGAATAAAGATTAAAGCAGTAGTTAGTAGTGTAGTTTGTTTAAATAAAAACTGTGTGATTATGATTTAACCAACAACCAGCTACTAACTACAAACTACATTATACCTATGGTTCCTTTTTCATACTATACAGACAAATTCCTAAATTACCTTAACATCGAAAAAAACTACTCGCCGTACACCGTTATCAATTACAAAATTGACCTTAGGGAATTCGACGCATTTCTCACTCAAGTTGGGCAAAAAGATATAAAAGAAATAGATTATTTCGTACTGCGTAAATTTTTAGCAACTCTTTCCGAAAAAAATTTGAATAAGCGCAGCGTTTCGCGAAAAATTTCGACATTGAAAAGCTTTTTTAAATTTATGATACGAGAGGGCGAGATCAAAAGCAATCCGGCCGCTTCTTTGATTTACCCGCGCCTTGATAAGAATCTTCCGGGTTTTTTGACTGAAAGCGAAGTCTTAAGCGTCATAAACCTGCCAAAAACTGAAGGAATATTTGCTATCCGTGATAAAGCAATATTTGAAGTTCTATATTCAACAGGCGCGAGAGTTTCTGAACTGGTCTCACTTAAAATAAATGATGTTGATTTGATCAGCGGTATCGCGAAGGTGATGGGTAAGGGCAGAAAAGAACGTTTGCTTCCTTTGGGTGAACCAGCTATTGTCGCCTTAAAGAAATATTTAGATATGCGTAGCGACACCTCTCAAGCGCTCTTCATAAATAAACGCGCTATAGGACTAACCGATAGAGGGATAAGGATGATTGTTAAAAGACATATCAAACAATCCGCCACGTCATTAAAAGTATCACCACACACCTTCCGGCACTCCTTTGCAACACATCTTTTAAACAGGGGGGCGGACTTGCGCAGTGTTCAGGAATTACTGGGACATTCAAGTATATCTACAACTCAAATATATACGCATCTTACTATAGACGGGCTCAAGAAAGTTTACGAAAAAACGCACCCTAGAGCGTAATAGTTACATTAATCGGTTGCGGTTACGATGCTAGTCACGGTTGCGTTTTGCGTTATACGTATAAGATAAATAAAATCTAGGACGCAACCGACAGGCACAGGACGAAACGAGTAGCGCAACCGCAACCGATAGACAAGTATATAAATATGTCAAATCTGGTATTTTTTATTTATGATCTAATTTTTATAATCGGCCTGATTATTTATTTACCCTTTTATGCCTGGCGTAAAAAAATAACTTTTTCCGCATTTAAGCAAAAAATGGGATTTTTGGGAAAGGTAAAAGTACCTTATAATGATTCTATATGGATACAGGTGGTAAGCGTCGGTGAGGTCAACTTAATAGAAAATTTGGTTGAAAGGATTCACGAACTCTTCGACTACAACCTCGTTATAACAACAACCACCCTATCCGGAAACAAGCTGGCACAAAAAAAATACGCGCAGCTTGCAAAAATATTATACTTTCCTTTTGATATTTCTTTTGTAATAAACAGACTTATTCGTTTTATACGGCCTAAGATATTTATCGCGATCGAAACAGAAATATGGCCAAACTTATTCCACTGCCTCAAAAAACACGATATACCGGTCGTGATTATAAACGCGAGAATATCGGAAAAAGCTTTCAAGCATTATAAGCTATTTCGCCCAATAATCGGTAATATTTTAAAGACATGCGACTACATTGGAGCACAAAACCTAAAACACAAGAGTAACTTCCTTTATCTGGGGGCAGATGAGAATAACATAACTGTTACCGGAAATATGAAATTTAACAGCATTCATGTCGATGAAATGCGCCTTCAAACCTTAAGAAATAAGTATCTGCATTTTCTCAAAACAAACAACTCTTTGCTGATTGTAGCCGGCAGTACCCATCCTCCGGAAGAAACAATTCTCTTAAATTTGTACAACAAAATTCTAACAAAAACCGAAAATGTCACCTTGGTTATAGCACCTCGGCACATAGAAAGAGTACCTGCCATCGAAAAAATTATTACTGCTTCGGGTTTAAATCCGACAAGAATAAGCAATTTATCCGGATATAATCCACAGAAAAGAAATGTTTTTATCCTGGATACTATAGGTGAACTTCTTTATTTTTATAGCTTTGCCGACATATGTTTTGTCGGAGGCAGCCTTGCAAAATATGGCGGGCATAACATATTAGAGCCTATTTTCTTTTCTAAACCAACGGTTTTTGGCCCGGATATGGACAATTTTAAAGACATTGAAGAAGTCATCCTTTCAAAGAAAGCCGGTATTAAGATAACGGACGAAACGGACATGGAAAATGTTTTATTTGCGCTTTTAAACGACAAGAAAAAAAGGGAAGAGCTGCGCCTGAATTGCCTTGATGTTTTTGCCGGAGAAAAAAAAGTTCTTGAAGAAAATCTAAAGATAATTCTTAAATGCATAAAATAAAGAGCTGGTACATAGATTTCCTGGAAAAGAAAAACCTTAATACAGGAGAAATGGTTTTTGCTCTAATGCTAAGGTTACTTTCTTTTATCTATGCGGCAATAATAAGCGCCAGAAATTTATTTTATGACTTAGGTCTGTTTCCTGTATATCACTCAGACAAAAAAGTAATCAGTATAGGGAACCTTTCCTGGTCAGGTTCAGGAAAAACAACACTGGCTATTCTTTTACATGAAAAATTATCGACTTCGCGCAAGCTTACGGTTTTACGCCGAGGTTATGGCAAAGACGAAGAAGAGCTGCTTAAAGAAAAAGGGATTAAAGTATTTTCATCACCAGACAGGGCAAGCCTGACAAAAAAACTTTTCAATGTCTTTGATCTCTTTATCCTTGATGATGGTTTTCAATACCGCAAGCTCGGGCGAGATATAAACATTGTCGTTATGGGCATGCGGGAATTGAATAAAAAATGGCGCATCTTACCCGCAGGTATCTTCAGAGAACCATTGTCATCCCTAAAGCGAGCAGACATACTTATAATTAACTATAAAGACGAAGCGGCTAATTTTAGTGAGATTAAGAATAAGCTGCAAATAAAATATCCCCATTTGTCGGTTTATGGAGCTTGTTATAAGTTCAAACAAATCTCGGATTTAGATGGACGTAAGATAGATATCTCTTCTCTAAAAGATAAAAAAATAGCAGCACTTGCCGCCATAGGTTACCCGCAGGGGTTTTTTAACCAGATAACAAAAATAGGGGTTAAGGTGGAGGACGCGATAACATACCCTGACCATTACGAATTTACATCAGCGGAATTTGAAGCTCTAGAAAATCGCCTTAAAAAAGAAAGTGTGGATTATTGTTTAATAACACATAAAGACAAGTATCATCTACCTTTGAACAACCACAAAGTAAATTTTTATATATTCGAGATAGAGATGGTCATAGATGAAGAAAGTAAATTCCTTGAAGAAATCAGTAAAAAAATTAACTAACCATGTATAATGCCGCGACAACAACTCAGAGAATTTTATCAAAAACGCCTTTATTTATAATTTTTTTCTTGGGCGAAATAATCGGCACTTTTCTTTATTTAAACAGAAAAAAAAGAGAGATTGCCTACAAAAACATAAAATCGGTCTTCCCTGCGAAAACTAACCGGGAGATAAAAAGAATCGTTAAACTTTCCTTTAGAAGCCTGGGGCTGGGTATATTGGAAAGCCTTGTTGCCGGTCGAATTTTTCCGTTTGTTGAGCTTAAAGGTATGGAAAATATCGCAGATGACGGAGGGATACTCGTCGCCATACACGAAGGCAGCTGGGAACTCTATAATTTTTTTATCGCCAAAGAGTTAAAATATAAAATGTTTGCGAAGGAACAGAAAAAAAAGAGCTTAGATCTGTTTCTGACTGAGTTACGAAAGAAATACTCTCTTAATCTGTGTTTTTCACTAAAAGATGCCCTATACAGCTTAAAAAATAATTACCTTTTAGGTATGGTTGTTGACCATGGGGCGGAAGATAACGCTCTTTTTGTTAATTTTTTTTCACACTTAGTTCCTACCCCAAAGGGCGCGGTTTATCTTGCGCGCAAGTTAAATAAAAAAATATACCCGTGTTTTGGTTACAGAAGATCAGGATTTTCGCATACAATCGAAATAGGAAAACCTATAGAGCCTGATTCGAAAACAGACCACGAACTCTTAAGTGAGTTAAACGGCATTTACGAAAACTACCTGACTAAATATCCATGGGAATATCTCTGGTATTATAAACGCTTCAAAAGAAAGAAAGACATGGATATCCTGATATTAAGCGATAGGAAAGCCGGTCACCTTAAACAGTCTCAGGCATTTCTCTCTTTTTTTAAGGAAGAGGACTTCAAAATAAGAAGCCAGACTATTGAAATAAAAATGACAAATGGGTTACAGCGCTTCGCATCAGAGATAATCGCGTTTTTATCGGGAAGATATCTTCTCGGCCGTTCACTGCTGGGTTTCTTTCTCGACAGCGATACATGCAAAAAACTGCAGGAAACCTATGCTGATATCGTCGTAAGTACCGGCAGTATCGCGGCTCCGGTAAACCGTATAGTTTCGTCGATGATTGGGGCAAAGTCAGTTGTGATTTTAAGGCCGAATACCCCGCTTCGGAAATTTGATTTATGCATAATACCCACCCATGATCGCATAAATACAAAAAATACCGCTACCATAAAAGGCGCTCTTTCTTACCCTCTAGATGTTGAAGAAAAAGCTAAAAAGTGTAAAAACTTTTTTAAACTTAGTAATACAAAAAAAATAGCGGTATTTTTGGGCGGACATCTTTCCAATGAAAAGGTGTATCTGGATAATTTAAAATTGTTTCTGCAAAAACTAAAAATTTTTTCATCGGAAAACGATTACAAGATACTGCTAAGCACATCTCGCCGGACGCAAAAAAATATTGAGGAATGGATCGAGAAGGAGTTAAAAACATTCCCCAACACGGAAGCAATAGTAATCCCGAGCCGTGCGAATTATGATTTTGCCTTTGAGGGCTTTGTGGAGCTTTCGGAAATGGTTTTCGTAAGTGGGGAAAGCATTTCGATGATTTCCGAAACTCTGGCGCTGAAAAAACCTTGCGTTTGCGTATTGTTTGAGAACCATATCGACAAGCATAATGTGTTTCTTGAATCCATAGAAAAAGATGTAAATTTATTGGATAACCCGTATAATATATCTGGAATCAAACTGATTGCTTCTCCGGTTTTTGAAGAAAACAGGAAGATAGTCAGGGATGCTATCCGGGGACTACTCTAACATACAGACAGGGATAGACATTTTAAAATCACAAATCACAATACCAAAATTACAATAAACAAAATAATTTTTTGTGATTTTGGAATTGTTTATTGTATATTGTTTGTAATTTGTGTATTGTATATTGTGATTTAATAAAATCTGTGCTCATCTGTGAAACAATAAAACATGCGCATTATTCAGATTTTACCAAAGATGGAGGTCGGGGGAGTAGAACGAGGAGTCCTTGATTTATCTACATCTTTTAAAAATAACCACAACATATTTCCCGCTGACGAGATAGAAAATACAATTATTAGCTCCGGCGGCAGGCTGCTCAAGGAACTTGATAAAGAAAACATAAAACACTACGAACTCGCCGTTCACAAAAAATCATTCTTTTCGATTTTTCTTATCCCTAAATTAAAAAAAATACTCCGAACTGATAATATCGATATTATTCACGCCCGTTCGCGCGTTCCGGGATGGGTAAGCTTCTTTGCCACACGCGGGTCTAAAACACACTACATAACCACGATCCATGGTATCTATAAGAGCCCTAAATCAAGCCAGGCAATGGGCTGGGGTAAATTTGTTATCTGCCCTTCACGGGCGGTTGCGCGGCATATGAAAGAGAACTTTCTGGTGCCTGAAGAAAAAATAATTATAATAAATCGATGGGTTAATCTTGAAAAATTCAAATTTGTTGGCGCGGATACGCGTAAAAACTCCAACACCATAGTAAGCGCCGGGAGGATTACCCCTTCAAAAGGATATGAGTACCTGATTGAAGGTTTCAAAAAAATAGTCAGGCAGAATCCATATCTTAAATTGAAAATAGTCGGATCACCGGATAACACAAAAATAGCGTATTTCGATCATTTAAGAACTCTTGTAAATCGTTTTTCTTTAAATCATAATGTGGAATTCACCGGTTTCAGGCCTGATGTCGAAAATGTGCTTGCCGAGGCAAGGATGGCCATTGTGCCTTCGGTTATAGACGAAGCTTTTCCAAGGGGTGTTCTTGAAGCTTGCGCCTCAGGCGCTCCGGTAATCGCAACAGAAGTAGGGGGAGTCGCGGAAATCATAGAAAACGGCATAAACGGCATTCTGGTTGAACCAAAAAATAGCGAACAAATCGCCCAGGCGATAATCCGC
>JBAZGZ010000008.1:7802-17716 GCA_041652615.1 Candidatus Omnitrophota bacterium
AATCCGCTTGTTTAACGACCCAAGCCTGGCCGAAAGCATGGCAAAGAATGCCAGGGAAAAAACAGAGAAACTGTATTCAATGGAAAAATCACTCACTGAAACTGCAAATGCATACAAAAAAACCATGGATTTTACAAGAGTGCTAGTAATAAAAATATCCTCCCTTGGCGATATTATACTCTCGGCGCCTTCTTTAAAGGCCCTCAAAACAAGCTTTCCCTGCGGAACCGTAACTGTCCTGACTTTAAAAAAATATGCGCCGATACTTTACGATTGCCCGTATGTGGATGAAATCATTACCCTTGAAAATGATTATAAAAAAATAAAGAACATCATTGATATCGCAAAAAAATTACGTATGAAAGCATTTGACTATATTGTAGACCTTCAAAACAGCAGAGCGTCGCACCTTATTTCTTTTTTAAGTTTTCCACGCTATTCTTTTGGTTATTCTTTGCGCCTCGGTTTTCTTTTAACAAAACGATTAAGATTAGACCGAAACCTTGACCCGCTTTCTTCACAGGAAAAGATATTGGAACTGCTTGGATTAAGAATGCAGGAAAAGAAGCTCACATTCTGGGATATAAAAACTGACACGCAGGATAAAATTTTCAATAATGAAAAAAAGCTGATCGGGATAAATATATCTGCGTCCACCAAATGGCAGACTAAGAACTGGCCGATGAATAACATTATTTCTCTTTGTGCTTTAATCAATAAAAATTTCCCTTTTTATCGGATAGTGCTGCTCGGTGATCAAACGGCAAAGGAAACTGCGGATAAAATCGAATCTTATCTCTCGCCAAAACCATACAATCTCTGCGGAAAAACATCTCTACAGGATTTGCCGGCAATAATTAAAAATTTAAAAGCATTTATCACTCCCGATACCGCGACGCTTCACCTAGCAGAAGCCATAGGTATCCCGACTATCGCGCTCTTTGGCCCGACTGATCCAAGGCGCCACACCGTCAAAAGCGATAATCTTTATGTCTTTTGCAAGGAGCTTTTGTGCTCTTTTTGTTATAAGCCGAAATGCAAACTTAGAGAAAAGACTCCCTGTATGGAAAAAATAACCGCTCAGGAAGTTTTTTCTAAAATAAATGAAATTATCACTAAACAAAATTAGCATTAAATACCCTTGCCATAAATGAAAATATTGCTCTTAACCACTCATTTAAACCCGGGCGGCGTATCGCGCTATATATTAACCCTGGCAAAGGGATTAAAACAAGGGGGCCATTCGGTTTGTGTCGTTTGCGCCAAAGACAGCCAATGGCTTAGCCGTTTAAATGACACGAACATACTTTATAAAGTTATCCCTATAGATACAAAATCGATATGCAGCCTAAAAATAATCTTCTCTTTTTTCAAACTTCTGCCGTTTTTACGCAAAGAAAAGATTGAAATTCTACACGCCAATACGCGAGTAACCCAATTCTTGGGTTTTCTTATTTATAAATTTACCGGCATTCCTTACGTGTGCACATTCCATGGCTTTTACCGTAAAAGCTCGGAACGCAGATTAATGAAATTTGAAGGCGTAAAAACAATAGCAGTAAGTAACGCAGTAAAGGATCATTTGATTCATGATTTGAAAATAAAAGGTGATAAAATAAATGTCGTGCATAACGGAGTATGCGTGGAAGATTTCACTCAGCACAAATACACAAAAAAAGATTATGGATTCAAGGATACTGATTTTGTTGTGGGCCTGCTCGGAAGGATATCGGAAGAAAAAGGCCATTTTCTGGCAGCTAGCGCGATAAAACTTCTTTCCTTTAACCATGATAATGTTTATTTGGCAGTTTCCGGAAGAGGAAAGCTGGAAGAAGAGTTCAAAGCCTTCATAAAGGTGGCTGATATGGAAGAAAAGGTAAAGTTTTTTGAAATAGAAGCAAAAGATTTCCTGGATATACCGGATATACTTGTTGTGCCGTCTAAACGCGAGGGTTTTGGGTACGCGATAGTGGAAGCGTTCATAAAGAAGATACCGGTTGTCGGGTTTAACACCGGCGGCATAGCTGAAATCATAAAAGACAGAGAGAACGGATTACTTTTCTATAAATATGATGAACTTTATCTAAAACAGGCCATTGAAGAAATTATGTTAGATAAAGAACTGCGCAGCCGTATAATAGAAAAAGCACTTTTAAGTTTCCAAATGTTCACAATGGAAAAAATGGCACTCAATACCGAAAGAGTTTATGAAAAAACTTTAGCATGAATCCCGCCCTTCCAAAACACATTATGTTTATCTTTTGCGCTCACATAAAGGCGGGCACTTATATATTGGTTGCACTAATAACCTAGAGAAAAGAATGGAAGAACATAGAACAGGGAAAGCATTTTCTACAAAAAGATATCTTCCGATGGGTTTAATTTATTACGAAACGTATATTTCAAGGTCAGATGCGTTTAATCGAGAAAGGGCGCTTAAGAAATATGGCAGCGGTTTAACAAAATTGAAAATGCGCTTAAAAGACTCTTTGCAAGAAGGAAGGGCGGGATGAAAAAAATAATAAAAATAACAATTTGGTCGCTGGTTTTATCCTTTTTAGGTTTTTATCTTTATTTGTATGCTCATTACACAACGCCCATACTGATGTACCATTCTTTTGATAAAGCACGAACTAAAGATTACGCGGCAGTATCTTTAGAAAAATTCCGTCATCAAGCGGAATTTATCAAAAATGGCAAATACACTGCAATAAGCCTGCCTGATTATTGTAAATTATTAAGAGATAAAAAACCTATACCCAGAAACCTCGTTGTCATAACTATCGATGATGGTTATAACGATAATTTACCTGCTTTTGAAATATTGAAACAGTTTGATTTTCCGTCGACTGTCTTTCTGGTAACAAAAGATATAGGCAAGCCGGGATTTTTATCCAGCAAAAATATAATTTCATCTATCGCCGACAACAAGATAAACATCGGCTCACACACAAATACTCATCCTGATTTATCAAAAATAACAAAAGAAAAGATAAAAGAAGAGCTAACCGGCTCTAAAAACAGGCTGGAAAAAATACTTAACACGCAAGTGGAAGTATTTGCCTATCCCGGCGGGGCATTCAATAAGCAAGCTTTAGCCGGGGTTGAGGAGTCAGGCTACGTTTGCGCCTGCACAACTAACAGAGGATTCAGCCGAAGCCTCAATCGCTTCGCCCTGCGAAGAATAAAAATAACCGACAAAGATAATGATTTTACCCTCTGGGCAAAACTAAGCGGATATTATAATATCTTTAAGAAAGTCAAAAAACCGTATTAAAGTACAAATGGGTATAAGAATAGTGAAGAAATAACCAATTTCCAAGATACAATGACCAAACGGATCTTGTTTGTAATTTTGTAATTGTTTATTGTATATTGTTTGTAATTTGTGGTTTGTATATTGTGATTTATAATATCTGCGATCATCTGTAATTTTTATCTGTGATAATCTGTGGATAACAAAACATGAAAAGAATACTCGTTGTAAACGTTAACTGGCTTGGTGACGCAATACTTACCACACCGGTTTTTAAAGCGTTGAAAGAAAAATTTCCGGCATCATTTGTCGGTGTTTTATGTGTCGAAAGAGTCAAAGAAGTCTTCGAGAATAATCCTTACATTGATGAAATAATTATTTTTGACGAGAAAAAAACTCATAAAAGCATCTTCAGAAAAATAAAATTTATTTTCGAGTTGCGTAAACATAGATTTGAAACGGTATTTTTAATACACCGTTCATTCACAAAAGCTCTAATTTGCTTTTTCGCAGGCATCCCTGAAAGAGTAGGATATCTGCGTTTAAAAAACATCGGGATTGTAAACAAATCTGTCCAACCGCCTACCTGGGATATTCACCGTCAGGATTATTACTTTTCATTATTTGAAAAATCAGGCATAACAATAAAAGACAGGCTTCCTAAAATATACACTTCAGAAGATAAAACCCAAGCGCACGAAGACCTGATAGCCGAGGCGCGCAATAAACATAAGTACCTTGTAGGGATAAACCCGTCAGCAAACTGGCTTCTTAAACGCTGGCCGCAGGAAATGTTCGCTCAATTGTGCGATAAACTGGTTAAAGAATTAAACTGCTGTATATTCTTTATCGGAGCCAAAAATGACACAAGAACCGTTAACGCGGTTACCCTGCAAATGAAAGAGAAACATCACAATCTTTGCGGAGAAACAAACGTAAAAGAATTGGCGCATCTTATCGAACATATGGATCTTTTTATATCTAATGATTCAGGGCCGGCGCATCTTGCCGCGTCATTAGGCACTCCAACGCTTGTTTTCTTTGGGCCTACATCATCCAAAATGACATCTCCAAGAGGACGGATTGTTAAAATACTAGAGAAACCTCATAAATGCGAAATACCGTGTTATAAGCTCGAGTGCCTTGATAATGTATGCATGAAAAATATAAGCATTGATGACGCATTTTTTGAAGCAAAATTACTCTTAGAAAATGTATAATGATATCCTTGTAAACCTACCAACAAACATCGGCGATGCCGTAATGGCGCTTCCGGTAATAGATAAACTGCACGCCAATTACGAAACCGCGAACGTTTCCGCAATATGTTCAAACCGCACAATAGAGTTTATCCGCCGGCATAATTTCATAAAGAATGTCATTCTTTACGATAAACGCTCTACTCTCCGGGAAAAAATAAGTTTTTCCTTATCGCTTCGGGGAAAATACGACCTTATGGTAGATTTAAAAAATTCTCTATTGCCAATATTCGCTGGGAGCAATCACACCTCTTTTTTTAGAAATTTCCCCAAGAATATGCACTCAAAAGATATTTATCTTTCTTTGATAGAAAAATTTGCCCCCAAACAAACATCCGAAAAAGGGGAGCTTATCATTAGCAAGGAAGAAAAAGAAAAATGGGACGCTTATAGATTTTCTCCTTCCGTATTTGTTGCCTGCGCGTCAAATTCCGGAAACAAACGCTACCCGTATAAATGCCTCAAAGAAACAATTCAAAAATTAAAAATATACGGAAAAGTCATCCTAATAGGCCAGGAACAGGACAAAAGCTTCTACAATGACATCCTTTGCCTTGATAACGTAATCGATTTGACCGGGAAAACCAAAATCCATGAAGTTTTTTATCTGATAAAAAACTATGCGCGCGTAGTGATATGCGTAGACTCAAGTATACTTCACATAGCAAGTTATTGTTGCGCGCCAATAATAGGCTTATTCGGACAAACCAGCACTCTTAAATATGGGCCGTGGTCAAAAAAGTTCATCACATTGAAAAGAAATGACTTGCCTTGCGTGCCTTGCCAAAAACCAGGCTGCAACCATAATCACGAATGTATGGATATCGCGCCTGACGAAATTATTAATGCTACTGAACGTTTATTAAAATTTTTATAATGAGAGAGCCAAAAAAAATATTAATCATACGTACGGACCGGATAGGGGATGTCATGCTGTCGACCCCGGTTATAAAAAATCTACGCAATGCCTATCCAAACGCGCATATCGCATTCATGGCGCGGCCATACACCAGAGAAATAGTGGAAGATAATCCCTACTTAAACGAAATAATCGTCTACGACAAGAACAATATGCATAAAGGCATTTTATCTTCAGTAAAATTTTCTTTTTTCTTACGGAAAAAGAAATTCGACATTGTTTTTATCTTAAACCCGACAAATCGTGCTAATCTAATTACCTTTTTTGCCGGCATCCCGATGCGCGTTGGTTTAAACCGGAAAATGGGAAACTTTCTAAGCCATAGAATAGAAGACACAAAGCACGAAGGTAAAAAGCATGAGTTAGAATACACTCTTGATATCTTAAGAAAAATAGGAATTCAAGCTCTTGATACGCAAACATACTTCCCGTTAAAACAACCATCAGAACAAAAGATTGAAACGCTGATTGAAAAACTTAACATTAAAAACACCGGATTTATTATTATCCACCCTTGGGCATCTTGTCCGTCGAAACGCTGGCCAACAGAACATTTTATAGAGCTGATTAAACTGTTAAAAGAAAAAACCAGCCTAAAAATAGTCATAATCGATGAACAGAAGCGTAAGTTCCTGGCTAGCATGTGTGAACAAAATACTATTATAGATTTAAGCGAAAAATTAAATCTCTCCGATACAGCGTCTCTTCTTAAGCGCGCAAAATTATTTATCTCTAACGACTCCGGGCCGGTTCATATCGCGGCAAGCCTCAACACGCCTGTTATTTCTATTTTTGGAAGAAACGAACCGGGTTTATCACCTAAACGCTGGAGGCCGCTGGGGGCAAGATCGTTTCATATCCATAAAGGTTGCGATTCTAAAGAGTGCCTGGCACATAATTGCAAAAAAGGTTTTATTTGCCTGAGATCAATAACTCCTCAGGAAGTTTTTAATATCGCGTTGTCGATAATTGGTAAACCATGAACCAAAAATACATGGTATAATATTATTTATGCTGAAAAAAGTAAAACGCCTTTTAATCATAACTAACGACAAACACTTGGGGGATATACTGCATTTTTGTTTCGACGGTTGGGGCTATGAAGTCTTCATGCACGAACCGCAGATAAACGATATCTCCTTAATTAAAAAAATATCTCCTGACGCGATCATTATAGATGTTCATTCCGCAACCAAAGCCCATTTGGAAATATGCCGGAATCTAAAAGAAGATTTCGTCACTGCCCTTATACCGATTATAACCCTCATAGATAAGGGGCAGTTGCGCGAACAACTTCTCACCTTAAAGCAGGGGGTAGATGATTATCTTATAAAGCCTCCTGATCCTCTCGATTTACGAACGCGCATAGAGATAGCTATAAAACGCTCTCAATACAGCTTTTACTCAAGCCCGCTCACAGGGCTTCCCGGCGGCCGCCTTATCGAAGATAATCTTAAAGAAAAAATCGAGAAAGACGTATCCTTCGCTTTTGCGCATATCGACATAGACAACTTTAAGTATTTTAACGATGTCTATGGCTACATAAAAGGGGATAGGGTACTTATGCAAACAGCCTATATCCTTTACACGGTAATAAAAAAATTCTCGACCAGTGATGATTTTATAGGCCATATCGGCGGGGATGATTTTGTATTTATAACAACGCCTGAGAAATATAAGGAAATTTGCCGTTATTTTATTTTCCTCTTCGACAACCTGATTCCATTTCACTATTCTAAAAAAGACAGGGAGCAAAACTTCGTTGTTGCCCGTAATCGTTTAAAACAAATTCAAAAAATGCCCCTTATGAGCGTAACAGTTGCGCTTGTAAATAAAAACAAATCTCATGAATTCAAAAATACGGTTGAAATAAATGAGCGCCTTACCGAGATAAAACACTACTTAAAAAGCGTCCCAGGAAGCAAATTCATGGCTGATAGAAGGACCAGTACAAACGACGTATCTGATTTGCAGGTATACAAAAAAGAAAACCTATTTATGAATTACTATAAACCCTTGGGGCAAATCCTGCTTGAACATAAAAAAATATCCGAAGAACAACTCGATACTGCCTTAATGATGCACTGGAAGAGAGGAATCATCCTTGGAGAAATATTTAAAGATTTAGGTTATGTTACGCCTGCTGATGTAGAAGAAGCGCTAAAATTTCAGAAAGAAGTACTGGAAAAGCCTCAGTTTAAAACTGTCATATCTTGACAAAAAACGATTCACTGCTATACTAAAAAAAGTGTTTTTTTGTTTTAAAATTGATTGTGAAAAATTTCACAATATTCACCAATGAATAATAAATTTGCTTATATAGACAACTTGGACTTTACTAAACTGCTTACCAAGCTCTCTAAAACCTACGATATAGTTCTGCCCGTTGAATCTAAAAAGGATTATTTTTGGCAAAGCTATAAAGGTGATTTTCAATTCGCTAAATACCGCGCCGTTACCTCTATACGTCAATTTTTAACCCCCTGCGTTGAGCCTGTAGGCGCTCATCCGCAAGTACCCCAAAATGCAAAACCATTTTGTATTGTCGGAGCAAAGGCGTGCGATTTAAGCAATGCCTTAAAGGTTCAGGATTATGTCTTTCTTGAAGGTGACGTTGATGAAAATTATAAAAAAATGAGGCAGGAAAATCTGATTATTTCTTCAGATTGCACCTCTTTTAAAGAAACTTGCTTTTGCCACGCGCTTGGAATAAAGCCATACCCGGAAGAACTTTTTGATTTGAATATTTCCCAACTCCCGGATGGATACATAGTCGAGGCCGGTTCAACAAAAGGAGAAAAAATAATATCAGAAAACAAAACGCTTTTTAAGGAAATCAAATGGGAGATAGAAGGAGAGCGCGATAAAAGAAGGAACGATGTCGTAAAAAGGTTAACCCTTCAGGTAGACCGGTTAAATTTTCCTAAAAAAGAATCGCTCTATCAATTAATAAAAAACGGATATAACAATCCGATGTGGAAAGATGAAGCCTTACGTTGTGTTGAATGCGGCGCCTGCATCATGAATTGCCCAACATGCCATTGTTTTCTTTTGTTCGATACAAAAGACGAAAAAGGATACTTTAAAGGCAGAATTTGGGATGGCTGCCAATATAAAAACTTTACCCGAGTTGCCGGCGGAGCAAGCGCGTTGAGATTTCGCGAATACAGGCTCCGGAACCGGTATATAAAAAAATTCGAATTTTTCTCTGACCGGATAAACTTGCATGCCTGCACGGGTTGCGGCCGCTGCATTGAAGATTGCCCGGCAAAGATAGACTTAAGAAAAATATTCTTGACCTTGGAGGCTAACCAGCAAAATAAAATATGAGCATATATCTGTCCAATAAAGTCACCATATCAAAAATAATCGAAGAGACGCCTACGATTAAAACTTTTGTTTTTAAACCGCATGCGCCTTTTTCCTTTAAAACCGGGCAATTCGTTGAATTGACATATCCCGGAGCAGGTGAAGCTCCTTTTACACCTTCCTCAAATCCGAATAAAAAAGAAGAATTTGAAGTAACCATCATGCGCGTAGGCAAGGTTACTGAGCTATTCCACAATGCAAAAGAAGGAGAAATCTTAGGAATGCGCGGGCCATACGGGAATGGTTACCCGCTTGACGATTTTAAAGGTAAAGAACTGCTTATCGTAGGCGGTGGCGTCGGGCTTGCGCCGCTGCGTTCATTGATTTACGCTCTTTACGCGCGTATAGATGATTTTAAAAAGATAGTTATCTGCTATGGCGCAAGGAGCCCGCAGGATATTGTTTATAAATATCTGCTTGATGAATTCAAAAAACAAAAAAACGTGGAATTCAGGCTGACGGTTGACCGGGCAGATAATACCTGGAAAGGCAATGTCGGCATAGTTACCACTACGCTTGATAAATTATCAATAGACATAAAATCAGCCATCGGCATTGTCTGCGGCCCACCGATTATGATGAAGTTTGTAAGCCTTAAATTTCTTGAGCTAGGGTTTACTCCGGATAAAATTTATCTTTCCATGGAAAAAAATATGAGTTGCGGCCTTGGAAAGTGCGGGCATTGCCGCCTTGGTAAATATTACATCTGCAAAGACGGCCCGGTATTTAGGTTTCAGGACATAAAAGATATGTGGGACATCTGGGATTGACGCTTAAAAAGTGTCAAGGTATCAGGTGTCAAAGTGTCAAGGCGCAGGAAGAGAAATAAACAAAAAGAGAAATTAATAAATAATGAAAAGAATATTATTAGATTTAGAAAAGTGCGATAAGTGCCCCAAGTGTGTGGTTAAATGCAGCTATATTTACCATCCACAGAATAAGGGCGTCACATCGCTTAGGGAGTTATCGACGTTTGCCATTGTTTGCCATAGATGCGAGGAAGCGCCTTGCATAAAGTCATGCTATCACAACGCTTTGGCTAAAGACGAAAATAACATAATCAAACGCGCAAAGTTCTTATGCACTTCCTGCAAAACTTGCGCCATTGCTT
>JBAZGZ010000009.1:0-17079 GCA_041652615.1 Candidatus Omnitrophota bacterium
AGCTTTAACGAAGGCGTGAAATTGACGTAGAGTTATCAAGATGGAGGAGGATATGACAGAAAAAGTTTTTAAAATAATGTGCAGTTCGAATGATTGTCTTACGGCTGATACGATAGCTTTGGCTTTACTTAGACAGGTCAGCATGGAATCAAACAGTGCAAAGGTCTTTTTTGCCGTTAAAGAGGTTAAGAAAGATAGCGACGGGTCAATCGGGCAAAGCCAAGTCTGTTTTATCGAAGAATAGCTTCTAGTTCTATCTGCCAGAGTCAACATTCCTGTTGTAAAAAGCAAAAAAAGTAGTATTATAGAATCAATGAAGTTGAAGAATTTGTCTTTTTTGTTGATAATTGTATTTATTTGTTTTTTTCAAACCGGGTGTGAGTTATTAACGTTGCCTTTGCAGTTACTTAGTGGCGTGGCGGGATTAGCCGGAGAGGCTTTAAATCTTGCGAGCAGCTTGCCAATGCCGCCGCCATGGGTATTTTTTTAGTGAACACATTGTTTTTACGAGTGCTTTAGCACGAAGTAAAAATAATAGTGTGAACTACCCCTGAACGAAGTGAAGGGGTAATGAGGTTCAAATGTCCGAAGAAGCCAAGAAAAAGATATTAGTTGTCGATGATGAAGCTGCTACGTTGACTTACCTTTGCCGTATCCTTGAACGTGAAAATTATGAAGTAATTTCTACGACAAAAGGTAAAGAGGCTGTAGAGCTTGCTTTGACCCATCATCCCGATCTTGCGATCTTGGATATAGTTATGCCGGATTTAGACGGTGGAGAAGTAGCTTCTCTTATCTCAAATAATCCGCATACCGCAGGTATTCCTATAATATTTCTGACAGGTATTTTAAAGAAAGATGAAGAGTCCTTCGCCGGAACAACCGGCAGGCGGCATGTGTTGGCTAAGCCTGTTACCAGAGAAAAGCTGCTAGAAATGATAAACGAAGCCCTTTCTAAATAGATTTAGTCTTCCTTCCCGCCAAAAAATAAACTGCCACAGGTAATTTTGCTTGAGCCTGTTCTAAATACGTGATAAAATCTTTCGCTTAAGTGTTTTTCTGTCAACTATCAACCATTTGTTATTTAGCGCCCGTAGATCAATTGGATAGATCGTCTGGCTACGGACCAGAAGGTTGCAGGTTCAACTCCTGCCGGGCGCGTGTTTTTCTACAGTTCAAAAAGTCACGTTGCTATTGATTGTTTAGTTTTATTCCGGTAGTTGGCGTTGGATGTTTTTAGAAAAAGAAACTCGGCTTCGCCGAGAAAAACATACAACTCCTGCCGGGCGCGTGTTTTTCTACAGTTCAAAAAGTCGCGTTGCCATTGATTGTTTATTTTTATTCCGGTAGTTGGCGTTGGATGTTTTTAGAAAAAGAAACTCGGCTTCGCCGAGAAAAACATACAACTCCTGCCGGGCGCGCTACTAAATCTTAGGCTTTTCAAGCGAAGCGCAGAAAAGACTTAGATTTAGTTGTTCAGCCGAGTTCAAGAAATTTTCGTAGAAAATTTCTTGATATATAGCGAGGCTGGATGCTATAAGGAGGTGTCCATGAAAGCAGTTATCATCTATTATTCCCGTAGCGGGGTAACAAAAAAAATGGCAGAAATTATCCATGAAGAAATAAAAAATAACGGCCTAGAAGCAGATATATTTCCGGTAGATAAGATAACGCCAAAAGAACTTTTGAGCTATGAAGGTATAGTCATTGGTTCGCCCACCTATTATGGCACTTTAGCCGCAGAAATAAAAAAATTCCTTGATGAAACAGTTGCCTTTCACGGAAAGTTGGATGGCAAAGCAGGTATGGCTTTTTCTTCTTCGGCAAATATTGCCGGTGGGAATGAAACTACGGTTATTTCCATCCTGGAAGCCATGTTAATACATGGTATGGTTATACAAGGTGACTTTAAAGGAGATCATTATGGGCCGGTTGCGGTGGGAAAAGTTGATCAAAGATGTCAGGAGAATTGCCGCCGGCAAGCGCAAAGATTTGTCGAGCTGTTAAAGCGCGCAGCGCCTAACGCAAGGCAGGAGGGCTAAATTATGGTAATGGCTGTTATGGTAACTATCCCGGAAAAAGACGCAGAGGATTTGATAAAATTACTTTTAAGTGAAAAAGTTTGTGCCTGCGTAAATGTAATCAAAGGAGTAAAGTCATTTTTCTGGTGGGAAGGAAAAATTGATGAGGCACAAGAGGTTATCCTGATAATAAAAACTAAAGAAACACTATTTATGAAACTGAAAGGACTCATAAGAAATAACCATCCATATAAAGTTCCCGAGATTATCGGTTTTAAGATCGACAATATAAATCAGGAGTATCTTGATTGGTTGAATAAAGAAGCGAATGCTTTACCATTTTCTTCATAATCTAGAAAGCAGTTTTGCTGCCTCTCCATTATTGGGCCTTCTTGCGAGTTTTCTGGCAGGGGTTCTGATGAGTTTCTCGCCATGTATCCTTCCGCTTGTGCCTATAACCTTAAGTATTGTTGGCGCGACTTCTGTTTCTTCACGTAGAAAAGGTTTTATTATAAGCCTGGTTTTTGTTCTGGGTATTGCTGCTACATATACGATTTTAGGCATTCTTGCCGCGATTTTGCACATATTCATAGATAAGTTTTTTATTAATCCCGCCACGTATGTTTTTTTAAGCCTGTTTTTCATCACGATGGCTTTGTCGACTTTCGGTATAATTAAATTTAATTTTTTTACTCTTACGCATAATTATCGCAAGAAAGAAAATTTATTTTCTATATTCATATTTGGCGCAATCAGCGGGCTGGGCATTACGCCTTGTAATTTTCCTGTTTTGGGCTCAATACTTACTTTGATTTCTTTGCGTAAAGACGTGCTTTATGGTGCCTTTGCGCTTTTTCTTTTTGCTCTTGGCTACGGTTTTCTTCTTGTAATACTTGGGACATTTAGTTCACTTATTGTAAAATTGCCGAAGAAAAACTTATGGATTATGATCATGAACAGGTCGCTTGGTATTATTATGTTTGTTATGGGAATTTATTTTTTCGTAAAATTTATTTCGTTATAAGGAGGCTTGCGTGAGTAAAAAAATATTATTGCTTCTATTGTTTCTTTCGACATCAGTATGCGTTTTTGCCGCTGCCGATAAATTTGAAAAATATTCCGGCGGGACGATTTCGTATAATGAAATAATCGCTTCTCCTAAGGTTGTGTTTTTCTTGTGGACAACCAGGTGCCCCTATTGCCGGGATGAACTTAAAAAAATGAACTTGGAGCCCAATATTTCTCAATACGCCAAATTCTATTTTGTCGATATAGGTGAGAAGAGTCAGGATGTTGAAAGGATGGTTAAATCTCTTAAGCTAAAAGAGGATATTTTTTCAAATATAATTCTGGATAAAGACGCCCAAATGGTCGAAAGGTTTTCTATCATAGGTGTTCCAATGTTTATATATATGCGTAATGGAAAGGTTGTTGATAGGGGGTATTATTTTGATGAAAGTATCCTCAAAAATAATTTTTCCAATGAGTAAAGCTTTATTTCTGATTTAAGTGAGTTTGTGATAGCTAAGAAGGGTTTTAGCGTATAAGTAAAAAAAGGCGGGTGGTAACATTAACCCCGCCTCACAGAAGAGGTTGCAAAATTCTCTACGATAATTTTGCAACGTTCGGCGGGGTTAATTCGCACTAGTATTTTTTCTGTGCCACTAGCGGCTTGAAAAAATACTGTGCTCATTAAGGAGGCAAAGTGAATAAAACAAAATTGGTTTTTATCTCTATGATTACATTATTCTTGTCTTACGATGCTTTTGCGCAAAACAATGCGAATGTGAATAAGCGGGACCCCATTATAGTTGAATACAGTGATGCTATTGAGATAAATCCTAATTTAGGGCAAGCGTATTATAAGAAAGCCAGCGAAAACGCGGATAACAAAGATTATGAAAGAGCTATTTACGATTACACAAGAGCATTAGAAATAAACCAAAACAGTGCCGAGATTTATAATAATAGAGGCGTCGCTTTTGCTAAAATGAAAGAATATGATAAGGCAATGGCTGATTATGATAAAGCTTTATCGATAGACCCGTCGCTTGCGCAAACTTATTACAATAGAGGAGTTGTGTATAGTAAAAAAGGTAATTACAAAAAAGCCATCCAAGATTACACAAGGGCAATCGATATAGTTCCGGATGACGCGCCGTCTTATTATAAGAGAGGCAGGGCCTACGATAAAAAAGGAGAACGTGATGAAGCAATTACTGATTATAGCGATAGCGTTTCTGTAAACAGCCGCATATCCAAAGCTTATTATTATAGGGGCCTTGCCTATAATGAGCAGGGAGAAAATGACAAAGCCATTAAAGACTATTCAAAGGTAATCGATCTTGTCCCGAAGCATCAAGATGCTTATATGCAGCGCGCTTTTAGTTATGGTAAAAAAGGTGAATATGAAAAATCCTGGGAGGATGTAAAGAGCGCTATTGAAGTCGGAGCGGTTGAGCGTTGAGGCAAAATTCTTACCATAAAATCTTATTTGAGTATCTTTTTTTTGTGTAGATTTTTCCCTCCCCGAATGATATAATTTATCCTCAGTTTACCTTTGGTTAACTTGCAATTTTCAGCTTAAAACTTATAACTTTTCGGGCCATTAGCTCAGTTGGTAGAGCAGGACACTCTTAATGTCAAGGTCGTAGGTTCAAGTCCTACATGGCCCATGTTTTCATGTTGTTTGATAGCTACTTGCACTAAAGTAAAGTTGCTTGTTGTTTGTGGGCAGTTACTTGGATGCAACAAAAGCCCTTCGGGCGCTTTGCCTGCGGCAAAGGTTGCATACAAGTCCTACATGGCCCATGTTTTCATTTGGAAAAAGTAGAGAGTAGAGAGTAGAGAGTAGAAAGAGAAAAACATTTTATCTATGTTGGAGACTACTCCTATGAAAAATTGTAAAATACTAAGCCATGCTGCTGATCTTCGGGTAAGTGTAAGCGCAAAAACAGTAGAAAGGTTATTTGCTAACACTGGTCTTTGCCTTTTTGATCTTTTAACTGACACAAAAGCGAAACCAAAAATTACACGCGAAATTCAGCTTGAAGCGCAAAATTTAGAGGAGTTGCTTGTATTCTGGCTCAATGAGCTTATTTCTATATTCTATAGTTTTAAGTTTTTACCCCTTCAATATAAGATTAAGATAAGTGATTTGGCTGAGCTTAAAATCCTTAAGGCTGAAGTAAAAGGAACTGATTTCGACCCGTATAATAACAAACATATGAAACTAGAAATTAAAGCCGCGACGTACCATGATCTTAAAATAGAAAAAGACAAAAAGGGGTTTAGTACACAGATAATATTTGATGTGTGACAGGAGAGGGGGTTGTAATGAAAAAGTTACTTTTTATCGTTCTTAGTTTCTTGTCCTACGGATGCCTTTATGCACAGGAAAACGTCGAGTTGACTGTCTATAACCAGAATTTCGCCCTTGTAAAGGACCAGCGTTACTTTGAGCTTAAAAAAGGAGTGAACGTAATAGACTTTAAAGAAGTTGCTTCTTTGATCGAACCCACCTCGGTTCATTTCACCTCGTTAACCGCGCCACAATCCTGTTTTATATTAGAACAGAACTATGAATATGATCTGCTCAATTCAGATAAGTTGCTTTCAAAATTCATCGATAAGAATATAAAAATTACCACAAAAGATGCCAAATCTTATGAAGGAATACTATCAAGCTTTGATACTAATAATATAGTTATCTCATCTACCGGCGGATTGAGTATGATCGTCCGGCCGGATAATGTTAACCAGATTAGTTTTGATAAAATTCCCGAAGGCCTGATTACCAAGCCGACTTTAGTTTGGCAGCTGGAGAATGCCAAAGAAGGCAAACATTTGACTGAAGTGTCGTATCTTACGGGAGGTGTTGGCTGGAATTGTGAATATGTTTCGGTTTTGGATAAAGATGATAGCAATGTAAGCCTTGATGGATGGGTAAGTATAGATAATAAGAGCGGCGCCACCTATAAAGATGCGAAGTTAAAACTTATTGCTGGAGACGTAAAACGGGCAAAAGAGCAATTTAACCGTGAATTGCGTTATGATAAGATGGAGATGGCGAAATCAGCTGCCCCACAATTCCAGGAAAAGGCTTTCTTTGAATATCATATGTACACTTTAGGGCGCAAAGCAACGCTTAAAAACAGTCAGACAAAGCAAATTGCTTTGCTTTCCGCGGTTAATATTCCGGTAAAGAAATTATTTATTTATGATCCGGTAGATTATTATGGTTTGTATTGGTATCACTATGATAATGAGCAGGGTACAAAGGAACAGAAAATAAAAGTAAAACTTGAGTTTAAGAACAGTAAGCAAAACAATTTAGGTTTGCCTCTTCCTAAAGGAAAGGTTAAAGTTTATAAAAAAGATGATGACGGAAGTCTGCAATTTGTAGGTGAGGACAGTATTGATCACACGCCAAAAGATGAAACACTGCGCCTTTATCTAGGTGACGCGTTTGACGTAGTGGGGGAGCGTAAGCGCGTAAATTATCGTGCCGGTGACCATTGGGCAGAAGAAAGTTTTGAAATATCCTTGCGTAATCACAAAGAGAGCAATATAGAAGTTAATGTTATCGAGCATATGTGGCGTTATTCAAATTGGAAAATAATTAACAAATCTAACGAATTCAACAAGAAAGACGCTCAAACAATTGAATTTAAAGTTCCGGTTGCAAAAGACCAGGAGACAAAAGTAAGTTATACCGTAAGGTATTGGTGGTAACAGTTAGTGCTAGTGTAGAGTGCATGACGAGACGGGCATGGAGTGTGGCGTAAGGACTTGGAATGGGCGAAATTAATCTTGAAAAAATAACCGACTATAAATTCAAAATTTCAAAGAACGCTAACCCTGGGATGCGCGTAGATGGAATTGTTTATGCGTCAGAAAAACTCCTTCCGGATATAAAAAGAGACAGGGCCCTTAGCCAGGTTTCTAATGTCGCGCATTTGCCCGGGATTGTAAAATATTCTTTGGCAATGCCGGATATCCATTGGGGATATGGTTTTCCTATCGGTGGAGTGGCTGCTACGGATCCTGATGACGGAGGAGTTATTTCTCCCGGCGGCGTTGGCTATGATATTAATTGCGGAGTACGTCTTTTAAAGACAAATCTTGAGATTGGAGATGTCAAAGGAAAAGTCTCACGAATTGTAGATGCGTTATACAATCATGTTCCTTCTGGTGTTGGCTCGACCGGAGAAATAAAAGTTTCACACAGTGAAGAAAGGAAATTGCTGGTTAATGGTGCTAAATGGGCTGTGTCCCGCGGCTTAGGCGTAAAAGAAGATTTGGAATCCTGTGAAGAATATGGTGCTATCGAGGGAGCAGATCCTGACAGCGTATCTGTCCGTGCTTATGAAAGAGGAAAGGCTCAGTCAGGAACCCTGGGAAGTGGCAACCATTTTCTTGAAATGCAGGTAATAGAAGAAATTTTTGACGCAACAATTGCGGAAAAATTAGATATAGCTTGCGGCCGGATTATGGTTATGATTCATTCCGGTTCGCGCGGGTTTGGTTATCAGGTATGTGATGATAGCCTGCGTGATATGGTCAATTGTCTCTCTAAGTACGGTATAAATGTTCCCGATAGGCAGCTTGCTTGCGCGCCAATAAATAGCCCTGAGGCAAAAAAGTACATTGGCGCTATGTGCGCGGCTGCCAATTACGCCTGGGCAAACCGGCAGGTTTTGATGCATTTAGTTCGTGAGAGTTTTGAATCGGTTTTTGCGAAAAGCTGGCAATCTTTAGGTATGGATTTAATTTACGATGTAGCGCATAATATCGCCAAGTTTGAAAAGCATATAGTTGATGGTAAAGAAAAAATGCTATGCGTGCATAGGAAAGGAGCGACGCGCGCTTTCGGGCCTGGTAATGTGCACCTGCCACAAAAATATAAGACAATAGGCCAGCCGGTAATTATTCCTGGCGATATGGGTAGAGCCTCTTACTTATTGGTTGGCACAAAAAAAGCAGAAGAAGAAACCTTTGCTTCTACCTGTCATGGCGCAGGAAGAGTGGCCTCGCGGCATGAAGCGCTAAAAAGAATAGATTTTGATCAATTGATGAAGGAACTTAATTCCAAAGGAATAGAAGTAAGAGCAACCGGTAAAAAAACAATTGTCGAAGAGGCTCCTTCAGTGTATAAGAATATAGATGATGTAGTTCGTGTTGTGCATGAGGTGGGGCTATCCCGCAAGGTTTGCAGGATGCGGCCGTTATGCGTTGTTAAAGGATGACAATCCAGAAGACTATAGAGGATTCAAAATCACAAATTATAATGTACAAATTACAAACAAATCACAATTCCAAAAGCATCCGCCTCAGGCAGAGACCTCGCTGCGAAGCAGCGGGCAATGAACAAACATCTTTTTGTGATTTCGTAATTGTTTATTGTATATTGTTTGTAATTTGTGATTTGTGTATTGTGGTTTAACGGAATTTGTGATGTATCATCTGTTTTAATCTGTGGAGAAAAAATATGTTAGATCCGAAATTTATAAGAGAAAATCCAGAAGTGGTAAGGCAAGCTTTAAAAGATAGAAATGATAAGTTCGACCTTGATGCATTTCTTATTCTAAGTGAAGAGAGAGGAAAAATAATGCGTCAAATAGAAGAGCTTTATGCGCAGCAGAATAAAATCGATAGCGCAATGAAGGTGCTTCTTAAATCTAAACAGGATATTACCGCAAAGATAGAGGAAGGAAAAGAAATAAAAAAGCGCATTGTAGAACTCGATGAAAGATTTGGTATGCTTGACGTACAATTTAAAGACCAGTTATTAAGAATTCCCAATGTTCCGCATCCTTCTATACCAAAAGGCCATCCTTCGAATAATAAAATAGTTAAGGAATGGGGCAAGCGGCGTAAATTTGATTTTAAACCGCTTGATCATATAGTGCTTTCAGAGAACCTGGATATTATTGATTTCAAGCGCGCGGCAAAAATTAGCGGCTCAAACTTTGTTTTTTTTAAAGGATTGGGCGCGAAACTTGAACGGGCACTTTTAAATTTTATGCTTGATTTACATACGCAGAAGCATGGGTATAGAGAAATATTCCCGCCCGTGCTTGTAAATCGCGATTCAATGCGTGCTACCGGACAACTTCCAAAACTCGAAGATGATATGTACCGGTTAAAAGATGATGATTTGTTTCTCATTCCTACCGCAGAAGTACCGGTTACAAATATTCATCGGGATGAGATTATCGAAGAAAGCGCTCTTCCTGTTTATTACACGGCTTACACCGCGTGTTTCAGGCGCGAAGCAGGTTCTTACGGAAAAGATACAAAAGGCCTTATGCGCGTTCACCAATTTGACAAGGTTGAACTTGTAAAATTTGTAAAACCTGAAAATTCTTATGATGAGTTTGAAGCGCTTTTAGGCAATGCCTGTAAGGTCTTAGAGATGCTTAACATTCCATATCGCGTTCTTATGCTTGCCACAGGAGATATAAGCTTTGCGGCAGCAAAATGTTATGATATTGAGATATATACTCCGGGTATCGATAAGTGGCTTGAAGTGTCAAGCTGTAGCAATTTTGAGGATTTTCAGGCAAGGAGAGGAAACATTCGATACAAAGATAAAGAATCAGGAAAGCTTAAATTTGTTCATACGTTAAATGGCTCAGGTGTGGCTTTGGCGCGTCTTGTGATTGCTATAATTGAAAATTATCAGGAAAGTGACGAATCGATTACGGTACCGGAAGTTTTACGGCCGTATGTTGGTGTCGACACTATTAAGATTTAATTCTTTTAGAGGAGGTAGACAAAAATGATAGACGAGAAACCGGCAGCGAAGCAAAATTATTTTTTTACGTTACTTAAATTTTTCTTTTTTCTTATTATTTTTTGTTTTCTTGTTTCTTTGAGTAAGCAGTTTTTTAAAGAGATTAAAGGCGTAGAGGGCTTGGATGTGGATATACTATATCTATCAGTACTTTCAGCTTTCTCATTTTATACTTTTGTCGCTGACCTGAATAATTTCTATAAAAAAATGCAGAATTTCTTTTTTCATTCATCGTTTGTTTCTTATCTTATCCCGTCATTTTTGATAGTGCTTGGCCTGGGGTATTATATTTTGCCCAGGGTATTTGGCCTGGAAATAGATAAAGGAATTTTTGTATTTCTTGGAGGTTTCGTGGCAACCTCGCATTTGATTTTTATAGCGCACGAGACAAAAGGAAATACTTTCTCCGCGTTTATAAATTACCTTTTTATGTTCAGTATCCTTTATGTGGTAATTCTGGTTTTACTCGGAATCTATTTGCAGGCGGCGTTTAAGATTGATTTGCACAAAATGCTGGTTGATGGTTTTATGAACGGGACCTCTTTAATAAGAGATTTGTTCAGCCAGATTTTGCATTAAAGTTAAAAGATCTCTCGTCCAGCTTTTGGCTGGGCTCGAGATCCAAAAAAAATACTTCGTATTTTTTTTGGAGGGGTGGCCGAGTGGACATTTTCGCGAATGCGAAAATGTTCTCGAATACCGAGCGAAGCGAGGTATGAGAGATCTAACTCTCAATGAATAAGGATACTTATAGTGAGCCATGGTATATTTATATCGCTGAATGCCGGGACGGAGCGTTGTATGTTGGCGTTGCTAAGGATGTTTGTAAACGTATCGCTGAGCACAATAATACTAATAAATGCAGATACACAAGATTTAGGAAACCTTTAAAATTAATACATAAAGAGGTTTGCCGGGATTATGCTTCTGCGAGAAAAAGAGAAGCGGAAGTTAAAAAGTTTAGCAGGAAAAAGAAGTTAGCGTTAGGTAGTTGCGCTTGAAGATTTCTCGTCCAGCTTTTGGCTGGACTCGAGATCCAAAAAAAATACTTCGTATTTTTTTTGGAGGGGTGGCCGAGTGGTTTAAGGCGGCGGTTTGCTAAACCGCTGTACGGTCTAAAGGCTGTACCTGGGGTTCAAATCCCCACCCCTCCGTTGTTTTGCCTTATCCGGAAAATTATCAAACCCGAAAGGGAGATAATTTTCCGGAACATATAGGAGAAAAACAACGGATTCCGGCGAGGTTCCATCCGAGCCGGAATGAGTTGTTCTCGCGAATGAGAGAAAAACAACGGATTCCGGCGAGGTTCCATCCGAGCCGGAATGAGTTGTTCTCGCGAATGAGAGAAAAACAACGGATTCCGGCGAAGCATCGCCTGAGCCGGAATATGCGCCAGTTTTTGGGTGAACCATCCCGACGAGAAGGATGAGAAAAAATGTCTACACTAATTGTGGACGCGAACTTTGAAAGATGAGTTAAAAAGAAGAAACTTGAATATGTTTTGGAATTAAATCTGGGGGAAATATGAGAAAAGCGTTATTAGCGTTTTCTATTTTGATTTTATTTGTGTCATCAGGGTACGCGCAAAACAATCCATTGACTTCAATTGTGGAAGTTTCTGTTCAAAGCACGCCTGGTAAGCCCATGGATTTAGCTGAAGCTGGCAAGCCGGCAGAACAAATTATCATTCGCAAGGAACACGATCAATTTTCGTTAATCGTTTCACGCAATGTGGATTGCTATGTTGAGAAGCGCATTAATATATCATTATCAGAATGGCAGACAGCTATGAATATCATCGATAAATATAATCTTTTAAGCTGGTCGCCAGAATTGGAGGAGGGCCCGGTTTATGATTTTGGCAAGGAAGGTTTATTGATTATTGGAGAAAGCAAGAAAGAGCTCCAATGGGAAAAACCGTTACTTAATCCAGAACCCTTTCTTGAGCTTCGAAAATACTTATTTTCTCTTGCTAAAGACAAAATAAAAGACATACAGTTGTTTTATTAGGGATTCTAAAGAAGGCGTGGTCAGGAAATGTTTCAATGATATTGGTTCGCCTAAAGATATTTGCCAACCCATGCTTCGTTTTCGGTAGATTTCTATAAGTAATTGTATTTCAGGTAGCCGTAGGGTTCGCCTACCGTCCACGACTACCCGTTCTTCTTCGCCCTTCGCTAAGTTAAACGCTGGTAGGGCTTCGAAGGAACAAGTTCTATGATTCGTGAGGAACGAAGAAGAATATAAAAATAGGAGAATAATGGATTATATCGCATTTGCTTTGAAATACCGGCCACAAAATTTTGAAGAGATGGTTGGGCAGGAACATGTGGTTTTTGCTCTTAAAAATGCTATCCTTAAAAAGCATATTCATCACGCTTATCTCTTTAGCGGTCCGCGCGGAACAGGCAAAACTTCTCTTGCCAGGATTTTTGCAAAAGCTTTAAATTGTGAAAGCGCAAAAGAACCGGTTATGAATCCCTGCGGAAAATGCATAAGTTGTACGGAAATATCAAAAGGTATTTCCCTTGATATTATCGAGATTGATGGCGCGTCAAACCGGGGTATAGACGAAATAAGGACATTACGGGAAAATGTAAAACTTTCTGCCGCTCATTCACGCTATAAGGTTTATATCATTGACGAAGTGCATATGTTGACGCAGGAGGCTTTTAACGCGCTCCTTAAAACCCTTGAAGAGCCGCCTCTTCATGTAAAGTTTATCTTCGCGACCACTCATCCCCATAAGATTATCCCTACTATTTTATCAAGATGCCAGAAGTTCCAGTTCGGCCTGGTTCCTTTAGAAAAAATAGTCGAGAAGTTAAAAAGCATAACAAAAGCAGAAAAGGTAAAGATAGAAGACAATCTTCTTTACGCAATCGCTAGGGCTTCCGGAGGAAGCATACGCGACGCAGAGTCGTTGCTTGACCAGCTTGTTCCGGTTGTCCTTGAAAAGGGGTCTATTGAAGATATTTTTTCATTCCTAGGTATAATTGACGAGGATACCTTAACGCGAATGCTTAAATGTATTACGGAAAAAAACCTAAGCGCCGCACTTGAATTTATCGATAAGATTATTAAGGATGGCAAAGATTTAAGTATCTTCGTGAATACCCTGATAGAATATCTTAGAAATTTGCTTCTCGCGAAGTTAAGCATAAAAACTTTTCATGAGCTTATAGATGTATCACCGCAAGCCAAAGATTTGCTTCTTAAATCTGCGGAGTCTATACAAACGTCTGAGATATTAAGATTGATTGACTTGCTTATTGAAACAAAAGAGCTTTCGCACAGGCTTAACACCGTAAGGATCCCTCTTGAACTTGCTTTTGTCCGGTTTTTTAGCCCGGAAAGTTACGGGGTGCTTCAAGATAATTCAAAAGAGACAAACAAAAAAAATATAGTAAAGGTAGTTGTTAGAAGTGAAGAAAAAAAATCTGAAGAAAAAATAAACGACGATTCACCAGATCTAGAAGGTGATTTTAATCTCGAGGATGACGATAATCTTCCAAAAAAAGAAAATCCCGATCTTGATAAGGATGGTAATGAGCTGGAGTCCGCTAACGAAGATGGCATTTTGTTAGGGGAGGTAAAAGCAAAATGGGGTGAAATAATCGTAAATATGCAGAAAGTGAGAGCGGCAATAAGCTCGCACCTTTCTTTTGGTGAACCGGTTTCTTCCGGTTTAAATATTGTAAAGATAGGATTTAATAAGAAAGATTATTTTCATAAAGAAATTGTCGAAGCTCCGAAAAATTTAAAATTCATAGTAGATGTCATATCAAAGATGATCAACAAGCAGATAGGCGTAAAATTTATTTTTTCTGAAAAAGTTTCCGCCAAAACTAAAGATACTTCAGCTGCTGCCAATAGAATCAAGGCTGATGGGCAAATGGGTACAAATGGATCCGGCCAGCAGAATGAATTTCTTAATGAGCTCTTAGATACATTCGGCGGCCAATTTCATACGGAAGATTAGTGAACACATCATTTTTCCAAGTGCATAGCACGCAGGAAAAATGATAGTGTGAACTATCCCCGAGCGACCGAAGGGAGCGAGTGAGATGATGAAACGCTCGTTCAAGCCCTAGTGGCGCAGGAAAAATGTTAGTGCGAATTACCCCAGAGCGAAGCGAGGGGGTAGTGAAACGCTCGCTCAAGCGCGAAGCGAGTGGGGCAGTGAAATTAGGTAGTCAATTATGAGTTTTCCGAAGTTTTTTAACGAGTTAGTGACCAGTCTTTCGCGTTTTCCAGGAATCGGACGGCGCAGTGCCGAGAGAATTGCTTTTTATATTTTAAAAATGGCGCCTGAGAATGTAAAAGATTTGGCTCACAAGATAGAGGATATACATAATCATATTAGGCCTTGTTCGATGTGTAATAATTTCTCAACGCAGGAAATTTGTTCTATATGCAGCGATTATAAACGCGATAAAGAAGTTATCTGTATTGTAGAAGAGCCAAAAGACATTTTAGCCATAGAAAAAACTGCTCAATATAAAGGGCTTTATTATGTTCTTTTGGGTTCGGTTTCGCCTTTAGAAGGTATAAATGCCGAAGGCCTTAATATTCGTAAGCTGATTAACCGTATTGAACGGGGAGAAGTAAAAGAAATTATTATTTCAACGGATGCCGATAATGACGGAGAGCTTACTGCGGAATTTTTAATCGAAAAAATCTCTCCCTATAAAATAAAAATATACCGTATAGCCATAGGCGTACCGCTTGGCACGCAAATTGAGTATATTGATTCAGCTACTTTAGGCAAGGCATTGCTCGAAAAGAAACTTGTCTGATTGTTGACGCAAGTAGCCAAATAAGCTATAATTATCCGTTTTCTTTGACAATTTATTTCCCCGGTAGCTCAATTGGTAGAGCGGCTGGCTGTGCGAAAGCCGAAGGCTTGAACAAGGTTCTTTAAAAAGGAGGTGGAGTTGGCGCAGTCTGATAAGAGGCGTTATGTTGACCGTCGTCAGTATTTAATAGCAGCGGTTTATAAAAGACGTAAAAAAGTTAAAGCTATGGCTGTTGAATATAAAGGCGGGAAATGCGAAAAATGTGGGTACAGTCGATGCATCGATGCATTAGAGTTTCATCATTGTAATTCTAATGAGAAAGATTTTAGCATTTCTAAAAAAGGTTACACGCGTTCTTGGCAGAAGGTAAAAGAAGAGATTGATAAGTGTATGTTGGTATGCGCTAATTGTCACCGAGAGATCCATGTCCAACTTCAAAGTGCAGCCTCTGATGGAAACGTTAGAGTGCAAACCGAGCCTTGCGAGGTAGTCCCTAGCAAAGCGAGGGAAAAACTGGGTGAACTCAGGGAAGCCTAAATTTGCGAAAAGCAAATATGGTAATCCTGAGCCAAGCCATGGCGTAAGTCATGGAAGGTGCAGAGACTATTCCGAAAGGAAGTAGGCCAAGTATTTGGTCGAAGCGCCCAGTCCCGTCATCCAAATATTTTGGATCGGGAATGATATAGTCCAAGCCTTAAAGAAATTTAGGGAGTACTTGTAACCAGTAGGTCGTAGGTTCGAGCCCTACCCGGGGAGTGTTGAAAAAAATGGCCCCGCCTCTTTTTGAGGCGGGGTTTATTTTTTTCAACCTTCTTTGGCTGAGTGAGAACCTACGACCGTGGAAAAGGGTTTCAGGGGAAAACTATAGTTTTCCCCTGAGGTCGCTGTTCTTGTTGCCAAGGAAGGGGTGACAGGCCGTCGCGAATGCGGCGGCCGCCAGAGGGGAAACCTTGGGTTTCCCCATGGGGAGCGGAGGCGAAGCCGGAGCGACAGGTCGTAGGTTCGAACCCAAAAGGAAGCGAATGACGACAGGTTCGCCGAAGGGCAAACCCTCGTCGGGGAGTGGTTTTATTGTGCCCTTCATTATAAAATGAAGGGCACTTTTAATTTTGGCGCAACAAACCATCCTGAGTAAGCGACGAATGAAATGAGGAGCGCGTCGAAGGATAAATCTAATTGTTTTCTTAACCCTCTGTGATAATATATTGTAGAGAGTTTTTTGTTTAAAAAATAACCAATTCGAAAAGGAGGATGAGATGAATAAGGTATTAGATGCTCCAATAATTATAATTTTAATAGCATTGTTTTTTATTCCTTCGGCTAATGCTCAAACCATCAAAAAGGTAAATTTTGAAACTATAGATAAGGGCAATTATTCATATTATAAAGACAATGACAGGCAGGATAATATAGAAATTTATAATCAGCAAGAATGGCAAATATTTTGGAATCAACACATCGGAGGCCTATCCCCTAAGCCTTTATTGCCGAAAGTTGATTTTAAGGACTATTTCGTTATAGCAGCTATGGATGAAATAAGAGCCAGCGGCGGGTATACGTTAGAAATCGAAGAAGTTACCATTGATACATCTGTAGAAAATCACCCATTTGGAATAATAATTAAACTAAAACAACCAGGCTCAGCCGCGGGAACTACAGCTGCGCTAACTCGACCATATCATATCGTTAAGATTAAGAGGTAATTGGGGGGGGGGCGTTTTCGAAATTGCGATAATAACTGTCCCAAAGTAGAAGATCAATCTAAGTAATCATAGCAAGTTCTTTACATAGTTTTCCCGTTTCTTTTAAGTTAGCCAGTTGTGAAATTCGTCCAACCCGGGGAGTTATTTGCATTATAAGGCGTTGTAACTAATACTATATAGTTGCAGCGCCTTTTTTGTTGGTGTATCATGATTTAAAGTTGGACCCACACAACTTAACCAAAATTAATTAAGGGTCAGGTATGTGTCTGGGGATTTTATGATCCGCCTTTACTAACGATGGAGAGAATATGGAACAAAAGAGCATCCTTAAGTTATTACTTTCAATAATGCTTTTAATAAGCGGGATCGGGCTTTCTTCCGTCTTTGCGCAAAGCGACGCTCAACAGAATGTCGAGGTGATCAGAACCGCGACCTCCGCTGACGGCACAGTGATCAATTATTACGAGCATGGGCAAGAGAGGCCGGTACTCGTGTTCGTTCACGGATGGAATTGTGACGCGAGCTACTGGAGAGAACAGGTCGAATATTTCAAGGATAAGTATCACATGGTTTTAATCGATCTGGCTGGGCATGGTCGTTCTGGGAGCAAGCGTGAGGATTACACCATGGAAGCTTTTGGTCAGGATGTGAAGGCTGTTGTCGAGAGTATCGGGGCAGAGAAGGTGGTCTTGATCGGTCATTCCATGGGTGCCCTTGTGATCGCAGAGGCGGCCCGCTTGATGCCAGAGAAGGTTATT
>JBAZGZ010000010.1:0-16557 GCA_041652615.1 Candidatus Omnitrophota bacterium
ATCAACGAAGTCGATAGTATTAACATAGATTCCCTCAACACTATCGCCGCAATGGGCAACTGTATCGGCTTCAAGGTATCCAGGGCGTGTTTCATCCCATTGATTAGTCTTAATGGGGATACTCTTACGCAGCAGCGTTCCTGGCTTAGTGGTTGACCTGCCGCGTTTAGCATATTTGATGCGCAGAGGTTTAAATACTCTATCAATAGTAGCAGGAGATACCTAAGCAGCGCTTTTATTATAAACAGTTCCAAGCTACCAAATTCCTGTGCGTAAAAGGGCAGCCATAACCGGATAGTCGGCTTTAATAGTTTTGAGCACGGTTGTCCTGATGCAAGCCATATCTTTGTAAGTGGTTCTACAACAGAAGGGATGTTGTAAACAGAAGGTTTTCCACGTTTCTTCGGTTTAGGTTTAGTAAAGCGTTTAAATTTCTTTAAAGCTCTTATAGCGTGTTTCCTGTGCCAATTACAAGTAACACAAAGCTCTGTGATTAATGCGGATTTCTCCGCACGTTTTATTCCTTTTTTGAATGTGGACCCATAAATTACCCCCTTTAGTGCTCTTATTCTTGGGTAACATGAATTATGAGTCAACGATTCAATTCTACTTTTGCTTCGGTAACATTTAATGTGAGTCAATTCGCACATATGTAATTAGTTTACAAATTTAGAGATTTGTGATATACTTTTTATGTGTTTTTTAGTGGTTTATTGTGTTTTTTAGTAATCTCAAAAAGGAGTTAATATGCCTAATAATTCAAAAAGAGGACGCCCAAGGAAGATGATAAAATATACAAAAACAATAAACGTAAGACTCACACGTGAACAATGGGTTGAGATACTAAACTGGGCCCAAAAAGCGCATTTAGAACCCTCTGTATATATAAGAAAAATTGTATTAGATTTTTTAAATATACATTACAACCCTCAAGATCAGGTCACTATCCAAAAATAACTTCTTAAGTAGTTTCAATCAAGCGCCCCTGACCCTTAAAAAAACACAATTTCTGCAAACCCCCAGCTAAACAAGAGAACATATCCTACTTCCTATAATATATCTTATGTTAACTTTTATCATTCTTTTAAATTGTCTTTAAGCTAATGCCCTCAATGCTTTTCTGGCTTTTAATAAAAACCTGTGAATTGGCGAGAACGTTCTTACTTCTATCTATATATTCTTACTTTCACAAGGAATTTGTATTATCTTCTGCTTGCTGGCAACATATAATATATATAATAGAAAGGCACATCTGGATACCCTAAAAACGCGTAGAAAAGGCCTGTATTCAAGTCTTTGCAGGCGGGGTGAGAATTTGTATTATAGAGGCCTAAAAACCAGTTTTTAGGACAAATATGGCTGATTAGGGTGCTTTGGATAATTAAGGATCAGGAGCTCTTAATAGCTCCTCTTAAGGCATATATTCGCGATAGGCTTTTGCGATTCATCAAAGAGGTTTTTTTCTTCTTTTTCTGATATGCAAAAATAGCAGGATTACCAGGTATGACAAAAAGCCTAAAAAGAAAGCTACAATAACATAGCCGATAATTGCAGGCAATATCGTTCTCATAAATGAAACTTTAAATAGATCGGCAAAATGAAAGTTTTTAAAAACCGTATACCACTCATTTTTTGCAACTTGCCAGTCAATATCCATCAGAACTGCGCCGATCTTTATAGAAGCGATAAAAGTAACAAAGCTGATCCAGGTATTGGTAAGCAAGCTAGCCAAAAGTGCGCTTGCGCGGTTAACCCTGAATAAAGATGCGGTAAATAGCGAAGCCAGCGGCCCCAAGCCTGGAATAATACCAAAGAACACCCCTATTCCAAATCCTATTGCCACCCGCTGAGGGGTGTCGTTGATTTTCACCAACTTAACGTATAAAAATTTAACAAATTTTTGTAAAGACTTCCAAGGTTCGATTTTTAGCATATAGTTAAATTTCTAGGATTTCTAACGGGATGGATTACCCCCACTCGCTACGCTCGGGGGTAACCCCTTCACGGGGATAATTCGACTAAGCTTTTTTGTTGTCGCAAAAAAGCAAGTCTCATTATTCGGCTACACACCTTTTCTACGCCTTCCGGCTTGAAAAGTTGTTGTCTCATTAAAGTGAACGCCGGCAAGTTTCTCCTCAGGTATCAAATCCTGTACCCAACCATCAAGGTCCAACTCTTTCAAAAATTTATTCACCTCAATATATTCTTCTTTGGAAACGGTCCGGTTTAGGACAGGATACTTGTTCGCTTTATGATATGGCTGATACTGGAACATCAGGCTCAAAAAAGCCCCTGGTATATTTTGTTTAATCCAGGATAAAACCTGCTTTGATTCCTCTATATGGCCAGGAAGGATCAGATGCCTTATTACCAGGCCTTCTTTTAATAATTCGTCTTTAAACACCGGTTTGGATTTTTGCCTATACATCTCCGATATGCTTTCTTTTGCATGAAACGGATAATCTTTGGCATTTGAATACTTGGCGCCTGTAGCATCATAAAAATACCGAAAATCTGTAAGATAAACATCAACTATGCCATCAAGCTTCCTGATAATATCTTTTTTTTCATAACCTGATGTATTATAGACAATCGGTATATTTAATCCTTTTGGAAAAGCCATAGTTAACGCGTTAAGGATCTGGGGTAAGAAATGTGTCGGAGTGACAAGGTTTATATTGGAAGCGCCTTCCTCCTGCAATTTTAGCATCAAATCACAAACCTGGGCGGGAGTCATCGCGCTGCCTTCTATGGAATGGGAAAATTTATAATTTTGACAATAAACGCAAGCCAGATTACAGCCGGAAAAAAATATAGTGCCACTTCCGGTATCCCCGCTTATTGCCGGTTCCTCTCCCCTATGCAAAAATGCGGTATAAACAACCAGGCAAACACCTGCTTTACAATAGCCTTTTTTACCGTCTTTACGGTTTACATGGCAGGCTCTTGGGCAAATACAACAGTCACTTAAAAATCCCTCTAAATCCTCAGCCACGTTTTCAATCAATTTTATCTTATTTTTCATTATCTTTGATCTGCTTTCTATAATTATCTCTTATTTCCAGAAAGTACTTCTTATATTCAGGCGTCCTGTAATCAGGGTAGGTAGTATCGAAATCCCTGTATCCGGACTTCGCGTAATACAAGGTGACCTCTTCAAATATCCCGCGGCCGACATAAAGACGGTGATGATAATCTTTTGTGGTAGTCAATACCAGCTTTGCTTCATTTATATAACCTGGATCTATATTAATAGACCTTTTATCGTTTTTGGCAAATTTCTTTTCTATTTTCATGCAGAATAATTTTATATTAACAAGCTCATCCGGACGCTTTAATTTTAAAAAGGATGCAAACCGCCTGTATAAAGGCGCGCCCATTTCCTTCGTATAATAATGGGTAAAATTAAACTCAAGACTGTTGGTTTCAAAATCGATTTTGCCGAATTTTCTTTCAAGCATCAGGCGTGTTTTTTGATAGACTTCTTCCTGCTGATAAATAAAAGAAGAAATGAATTTAACCGGGAGTGGAAAATTCCTATAAAGCATTTATAGGATCTAGAAGACGTTTTGAATATGGCCGGATATTTTAAGGACCGAATCAACATGAGAAACTATATTTTTTCTATCGCTTTCTTTCATCTCACTAAAATATATACCAAGACAATAAGCAGTTTTACCTTCATTCTCAACGCGATCGCTTCTTACCACAATACCTTTGCAGGATACCTTTCTAACGCCTTTCCTGTTGCCTTTTCTAACCGGCATAAACAAAACCATATCAAGTTTTGTCATCGGCTCGACAGGGCTCGTCACAACACAATAAGCACCACTACCACTTATATTCTTTGTTTCGGTTACGATATCCGATTCACAACCGGAAAGTTTAAGGGGTAAGACTCCTTCAATACGGGGATATTTTCTTTTTTCAACCATTAAGCTTTTGCTGCGGATTGTTTTTTAAGGAATTCCTTGAAACAGTTCTTATTACAAAAATGGCCGTTATTCCTGTAATACCATTTTACCCTTTTTAAGGATTTATTGCATGCAAGACAGTTTTTTCGTTTTTCTTCGCTTTTTGACATAATATTATTTTATTATTGAATTTAAATACTTTTTACCCTCAGCCGGGACCTCAATAAATTCCAAGCCGGCAAAATACCGATCTACAGTTCTTTCCTTATTGCACCAAACGACTTTTGCTTTAAGATCAACCACTTTGTCGATAAAATTTATGTTAAGCATAAGTTGATTATTTTTTGGTAAAAAATCGTTGCTTATTATCCTTGTTCCGCTCAGGCTCAGATCTTTACTGACCGTATAAAAATAGCCCTTGCTGGGAAGAAAACTGCATTCTACAGGAAACGAAACATACGTACGTGTATTTTTTCTTCTTTCGTCAGACATAATTGAGTTAATATAGCATATTTTTTTGCATTTGTCAAACCGAAGTAGTGAAGAAGCCTCCCCGGACTAAAGTCCTGGGCTTCCTCCCGAGCAGGAATCACAAGTACATTCCTCACACGGGCTAAAAGCCCGGGGATTCCTGCGAGGAATTGAACTTCCGGAGCGTATTACATACCAAATCCTTAGAGACATTTTCAACTACCTCGGCCTTTCCTATTTTTCGCAAAGCTACAAAACGAAAACTGCCTCGAATGAATTTCTTATCATAATTCATTGCTTTATAGATCTTTGCATAATCAAAATCTATTTGCGTCGGAAGTGTTAATTTGTAAAGGATAGCCTTTACTTCGTTTATTTCTTGACGGCCGCAAAACCCGAGATTATACGAAAGATAAGCAGCATATACCATTCCAACAGAGACAGCCGCGCCATGCGAAATCTTTTTATATTCCGAAGCAGTCTCGATAGCGTGGGCAAGGGTGTGACCAAAATTAAGAAGAGTCCTTACCCCCTTCTTCTCTTTTTCATCCTCCTCTACCACCCCGGCTTTTATTTTAGCACAAGTTTCAATGACCTTAAGTATCACCGGGGACTGTAAAGAAAGTACTTTTTGGTAATTATTTTCCAAAAAATGAAAGAAATTGCTATCCTTAATAATCCCGTATTTTACCGCCTCAGCAAGACCCTCTTTTAACTCATTTTTAGCCAGAGTCTGCAAAAAAACTGGGTCTATAAAAACTGCCTTTGGCTGACAGAAACTACCAAGTATGTTCTTTGCCTGGCTTAAATCAATAGCGGTCTTTCCTCCTATACTTGCGTCAATCTGCGAAAGTAAAGTTGTAGGAATTTGCACATAGGATATGCCGCGTTTATATATCGAGGCCGCAAAGCCTCCGACATCTCCTATAGTCCCTCCACCCAAACACACAATAAATATCTTACGGCCTATTTTGTCTGCTTTTATTACTCCGTCTATGATCTTAAAAAGAGACTCTTTAGTCTTAGCATTTTCACCGTCAGGAAGTACGATAATTTTATTCTGGATACGCTTAAAACTTTTTCCCACTAATGTTTTATAATAAGAGCACACACTTCTGGATGTAACAATAACGGCAAAATTACCGATCTTCAATTTATTTATATAATCTGAAATATTATTAAATAGATTGAGCCCAATATTGATATCGTAAGAATTATCTCTAAGCTTTACTTTTATGGTTTTCATTTATACCTTTATTTTACATCACAATTTTTATTTTTAACAGAGAAAGAATAAATATCACAATCGGGAGTATAAACCACCTAAAAAAACCAACCATAATCAAAAGCATAATAATAAACGTTCCAACTGTATCAATCTTGCGATAAATAAGGGAAAATTTATATGGTAAAAGCGCGCTAACAACACGGGAGCCGTCCAGCGGCGGTATAGGAACAAGATTGAATACGGCAAGTATTATATTTATAACGATAACTTCCCTAAGTATCTCGGGGATAAACGCGTAATTAGAAACTTTTAAAATACTAACAAACAAAAGCGCAAGCAAAAAATTAGCTGCCGGACCGGCAAGACCTACCCAGAGTACATCTTTCTTTGGATTTTTGAAATGGTATGGATTTATCGGAACTGGCTTTGCGTAACCAAACGCAAATGCACCCCTGCTAACAACTAAAAGAAGAATCGGCAAAATAATCGTTCCAAAAGGATCGATGTGCGCAATCGGGTTTAAAGTGAGGCGTCCGCTTGTTTTAGGGGTAGGATCTCCCAAAACATTCGCAACCCATCCATGCGCGTACTCATGCAATGTAATCGACAAAAACAAAAGCAAAATAAGCAGCAGAACACTCATTTCAGAAATACCAGCTTATACGCATAGATATATGTGCATCCGCTGCCTTTAATCTGTACGCCTTGGACTCGTACTTTTTTATTCATAAATTTAGTCTTACCTTTGTAAAGCAAGCTTAAGTAATACTCTGTAGTGTCGGTTTTTAAAACACAATTAGCTTCACAAGCGTAAGTTTTTAGAGGTAGGATTACACCTTCTACAGTGATTAACTTTTGGAATTTCGTCAAAAAACTCTTATTTACCCAGCCATAAATATAAGGGTAGCCTCTAATTTCAAACCAGCCGTTGGTTTCGCTTCTGTAAAAAAATACATATCCCTTCTCGGCCCTGCCTATCGTATAGGAAAAAAGCGAAGGCTGATTACGAAGATTTAAATCTGTGACTAGAACTTGAACCTTGTTATCACCAAGTTTTTTTAAAAACTGAGAAGCAGCGTAGGCAGAAAATCTTTTCGGAAGTATTATCTTAGACCAATCAAACCTCTCTTCTAAGATGCTTACAATTTCTCCTTTATTGAGATAACCTAGCACCGGAGAAGCAACCGTAGCATCAACTCTTACATTTATCCGATCTTTCTTAACCTGGGCATTTTCAACACAATAAGCTTGCTGAGAAAAAAACAAAACAAAAAACCCCGTTAATGTAAAGTTTATCCAAAACCTAAACTTTATTAACGGGGTATTCTGAATATTCATTTTGCGTTTATTTCTTAGGCTGTGCTGGTTTTGCAGCTTGAGGCTTAACAGCCTTGTCAGGCTTTGCCGCAACTTGTGCGTCAGTCGCCACAGCAGTTGTTGTTTCTGTTGACTTCTCTTCTTTCTTTTCCTTCTTGACTGTTTTAAGCTTGAGAATTTTTATCTTGGGCAATCCGGACACGCGACCACCTTCCTTCCATGTGCCTCTTTCTTTTAACCATTTCAACCTTTCCACGCGTTTCATTACCGAACGCGCAGACGATAACTTTTCTGCTCTTTTTAATGATGAATGTAAACTCATTAGAACCTCCTTAAGATACAATCTTTATATGTTTTTTTCAACAATCTCATACTTTTGTCCGCTTCCGGTTTAGTTTTAAAAGGACCTACGTAAAGCACAACATAATCTGTTTTCTTTAAAATACGTACCGGAAAACCTTTACCCTGCAGCACCTTTCCTTCTTCCTGCGCAAAACTTTCCTTATTGTAACTGGCTATCTGTATATTATAACTTACATTTACTTCAGCTTTAACGTTTTCAACCTGAGGAACAACTTCCTTCTTGACTGCCGGCACAACAGCCCGGGGAATATTGACGGTATTAACCGTTTTGATAGGTTCTTTTTTTACGTTTATGGTCTCCGTCTTGGCTTGAATTTTATTTGGCTGTTCATCGTCGATAATTATATCTTTTACCAAATCTTCTTTATTTTCTAAAGTAGCATAATAACTTTTACGTCCCCTCTCGATACCCAGAGAAAACGCGAGAACAAACAAAAGGGTTATTACTACCGAAGATAAAATAAAAGTATCAAGCGGTATTACCACAAGGCGCCGCCTGTTTTTTATGCTAGAATCATCATCCGGAGTAAAAAGTTTTAATTGTTCGCCACGCATAAATTAACCTTCCCACTATAATTAACGGGGGATTTTTTGAAAATTCATCGGAGGGTCATTCCTCCGAAGTCTACTCTGCTTCGCCCTTCAGGAGCATAACCGCCGGTTAAGCTTCGCAGGAGCTCCTTCGCCTTCTCTAGTATTAAATTCAGGTTATTTTCGGCGAAGGAGAATAAATTGTTATTATAAGAACTTATAGAAAAGAACGCAAGTATTTTCTGATAGTCTTTCGATCCAATATTTTCAAGAAAATCTCAACGATATGGGGATCAAATTGCTTGCCCATTTGAGATCTTAATTCTTTTTCGATATCTTTCATAACGATTCGTTTTCTGTAAGGCCTGCCAAAATACATAGCATCAAACGCGTCAAGCAGTGATAGTATCCTTGAACCCAAAGGTATCTGGTCTTTTTTGAATTTTGACGGATACCCTTTCCCATCATACCTTTCATGGTGATGTAAAATTATAGGAATAACCGGTTTCAGAATTTCCAAATCTTTTATCATTTCCACACCCTTACGCGGATGCTTCATAATCATCTTGTACTCCTCATCGGTAAGCGGTGTCTGTTTTTTTAAGATACCGGTGGGGAGCTGAATCTTTCCCGCATCATGCAATAACGAAGCGTATTCCAATGATTTTATTTCCGATTCAGAAAGCTTCATTTCTATTCCGATTGCTTTAATCAATCGATTTATACTTTTGGTGTGCAAGTATGACGTGGGAACATACTGGTCAAGAAGCTTAGTCAGGGATTTTATATAGTTTATCATCAATCGCTTTTCTTCCCGGTAAAGATTAAAGATTCTTAGAGCCACGCTTATTTCTTCCGAAAGCGATAAAAACCATCTTTTTTCGAGTTCACCAAAAACCTGGTTGTTGGGGTTACGTTTTACACATACAGCGCCAAGAGTATCGGAAAAAATAAATGGATAGGTTAAGCGATTCTCGGAAATAACCTCTTTTTCATGACGCAGCATCTCCTTCTCTGCATGCGTTAATATCGAAATACCCCCTCTCTTAAAAAATTGCTGTTTATTTTCAAGGCGCATTCTTATAAAACCATGGCTATTTACATTTTTAAGCACAATCGTTACCCTGTCAGCCCTAAATGCATTTTTATAAAGCCGACATATCCCTGCGGCAAAATTTTTTACATCCCCTGAGGTTGTGATAAGACGATACACCGTATGGAACGTTGAAAATATTGTTTTATACTTTTTCATATGGTTCAAATAATTTCTTATGCTCGTTTAAAGCGCAACTGTCAGTCATACCTGCTACATAATCGCATATTTTACGTTTTATGTCATGCATATTTTTTGAGTTACTTTTAAACTCAGGAGGCAGAAGCTGCGGGTTATTAATATAGATACCAATAAGCGAACTAACAAATCTTTTTGCCTTATCAGACATACGCAAAACACGCCAGTTAAAATACAGATCCTCAAAAAGAAAATGTCGTAGTTCTTTTCTTAAAAAATTTAATTCATCACTAAACGATACAATTCTTTTTTCGCATTTTTTAACATCTTTATAGGTTTTTACCTTTAACTTTTTTGCGTTCTTTTGGGTGGTATCAATCAAGTCAGTCACCTGAGAATTAATCAAATTTCTTATTATCAGATACACGCGAAGATCACTTTTCAAGTTCGAGTATTGCGATTTAATTTTTTTATATGTGATATTCCATAACGCTGATTTTTTTCTTAAATCATCTTCCGAGATCAGCCCTGATTTTATACCATCATCTATATCATGATTATCGTAAGCGATCTCGTCAGACACATCAACAACCTGCGTTTCGAGAGTCGGCTGATTATCCTGGTTAAATTCAGCAAACCGCACGGCAAAATCCTGGCCGGTATTTAAACTATGCCTTACTATCCCCTCACGCGTCTCCCAGGAAAGATTAAGACCTTTAAAATAAGGGTATTTTTCCTCTAAAACATCCACAACCCTAAGGCCGTGCTCATTATGGTTGAACCCTCCCTCCTCTTTCATGAATTCATTGAGTACGCTCTCTACCGCGTGGCCAAACGGTGTATGTCCGACATCATGAACCAGGGCAACTGCTTCGGTAAGATCCTCATTAAGTCTGAGTATCTTGCTTATGGTGCGGGCTATCTGCGCGACCTCAAGAGTATGGGTTAAACGAGTACGAAAATAATCGCCCTCATGGTATATAAAAACTTGAGTTTTATATTCAAGCTTCCTAAAAGCCGCTGAATGCACGACCCTGTCCCTGTCGCGCTGGTATAGAGAACGGTAAGAATGTTCTTTTTCAAGATAACGCCTTCCGCGCGAACAACTCGACTTCATAGCCAAAGGCGAAAGGAACTTCGCTTCATGAGCTTCGATGTCTTGCCTGCTAAGTGCTTTTATGCTTTTTTGTGCTTGTTTACTCATTACAGTAGTAAATTACAATCTTTAATCCATCGCAAAAATCCCCGGGCTTTATGTGATTTCTGCTCGGGAGGAAGCCCTGGTCTTTAGACCGGGTAGGCTTCACTTTTTTGTTAGTTTTTTATAAAGCTCAGTAAGACTTTGGGATATTATTTTAGTATTGGAAAGAACAGGCATAAAATTTGTGTCTCCAAGCCAACGCGGAACTAAATGCACGTGCAAATGCTTATCTATGCCTGCCCCGGAAACTTTACCCAAATTAATGCCCACGTTAAAGCCTGCCGGCTTAATTGTTTTTTTTAATTTCGCGATCATTGCTATAATAACTTTATTTATATCAACTATTTCCTTTTGGTTAAGCTTCTCTAAAGAAGCCACATGCCGGTTAGAAACAATCATAACATGTCCGTTATTATAAGGAAAAATATTTAAAATTGCGAGAGAATGCTTTGAGCGGTAAACTACAAAATTTTTTTTATCTTTTTTTTCCTTAAAAGCCTTGCAAAAAATACACCCCTTGGTTCTTCCTTTCGAGACATATTTTATCCTCCAGGGAGCCCACAATTTATCCAATTTTAACTATCCTCCTTTTGATATTCTTACCTGTAATCTCAAGGATACCGTACGATTGGTAAGGGGCAAAAACCTTGTCAGTGGATGAACCGGGATTAAAATATATCTTTCCATCCATCTCTCTATCCAAAGGATAATGTGTATGCCCAAAGACTATCATATCTAATTCATCTGATTGCTGTTTGAATTCTTTTTTTATATACTCCATAAGCATAACCGGGGAACCCCTGCCATGTATCAAACCTATTTTTACATCTTCAAATTGAAGGACTGCCTTCTCTAACAAATCTTTTTTTAAATCAAAACTATCCATGTTGCCCTGCACCGCGTATGTTTTTGTAAGGCGGGATAAATCTTGCAAAACCGAAACGACCGTTAAATCTCCTGCATGCAGACAACAATCGCTGTTTTTTGCTTCTTCCTTGATTATCGCCGGAAGTTCATTGGCTACAGCCGGAATATGCGTATCAGAGATGACCAGAATTCTCATTATTAAACGCCCTTTCTATCGTTTCACTCAACGAAACAATAGGTTTATTGTACGCACGGCATAAATTGTTTACTTCATTAATATCCCATGCAATAAATTTATTATCCTTTGCTATCAGCTTCGCGCTGGAACTAAAAAGATCCAGAGATATGAATATTTTTTTTACGTTCTTGCCTTTGATCGCGCTTCCCTTTTCTATAAAATCAAACATATCGGTATCCTCAGCGTGGCCTTCCTTAATACCGACAAAAACTATCTCTCTTCCTTCACCGATAAGAAAATGCATACGCGTTTGCGGATAAGAAACAAGCCTGCTCTTCTCGATTAGGGGAAGTTTATACCTGTCTTTACCAAACCACAGAACATCATTCTTAAAAGAACCAAAAAGCTCAAGGACTCGTTTGATTTTTTCTTTATAAAAATCTTCCTTAAAAAGCGAGATTGTTTCTTGAGCTTTTTTTCTAAACAAAACTCCGCATCTTTCCGAGTCGAAAATCGGAACAGTAAACATAAATTTAAAGACATGGGACAACCAAAAAGAAAAAAGCGGATCTTTGATCTTATATATAGCGCCAAGGTTTTCCACATAATTTAGTTCACAAAGCTTTTGAAGCTTAGCTCGCAGGCTTTTTGCATCAAACGCGCGCAAAGATGCCAGCTCACCCTCTCTGATATAACCTTCGCTTATCGATATTAATATCCTGATAAGCGCTGCGGGATTACGAAAATTATCTTCGATAGAATTTACTTTCTTCATGAATCTTTGGAAAAAGTAAGTTTCTTTTACGTAAATAGTTTCCTCCAAAACACGAATTATCGAACCCTCTTCGTTGTCAGCACTAAAATGTTTGAACAGAACCTGTTTGAAAAGGTCATGATAAATCGCATTTGACCCCAGGATATTCGCAAAAAAAGATATAAGAAAAGGTGAGGATGTTGAATCTGAAAAAGAATTCCTAAAAGATACGTAACTGTTTAAAAAATTATTTTCATCTACGCAAATTTTTTCAAAATTACCAAACAAGAAATTTAAATCTGAATAAAGGGCCTTCTCGCAATCCCTGCTGTTGATGTCAGACAAAATAAGCATGCAATTGTTTTGAAGAATAATAAACTTTGAAAAATCCTGGTGAAAATTAGGAAAAAGGTTTCGAAGCTTAAGAAAATTTTCGATAATAAAGACGCATTTTCTTGAACTCTCATTGATGAACTTATTTACAAACTCAAGAACATCCAAGAATGAAGGCAGGCTCGAGCGCTTCAGTATATCTTTCGCGAATTCAACGGAGAGCGGCAGGAGGTTTTCGTTAAATTTAAGCAAGTTATCCAAAGTTTCCTCTTTTTTGATGTACTCACTTAAAATTGAAAAAACTATACCTTTAAAAAAGCCTTTGCGATCGATATGCTTCGCCGATGTCCGTATGTAGATAATGTCGGGTAATTTATTTGATTTAAAATAATTATCAAGAAGGTAGGCAACCTCTTCATTGTCATCACCAAGGATAGCCAAATTTTGCCTATATCCTTGGGAAAAAGCATTAAGCCTTTTATCTAATATATGCAGCTTGTTTTTCCAGGAATCTTTAATTTGCATTTAATTGTATTTAAGATAACTTAAAGGGTTTTCCGCGCAATATCTTTTTCGTATCTCAAAGTGCAGGATAGTTTCACCCTTTGACCCCAAAGAAGCTACTTTACCAATCGTCTCTCCCTTTTTTATAACAAAACCTTCTCTAATAAAGATATCTTCCAGATTGGCATATACGCTATAGAAATCACCCGAATGCTGCAGTATCAATATTTTGCCCCAACCTTTTATACGATTTGCGTATATTACCTTTCCTGCTTCAGACGCAACAATACTTTCTCCGGATTTCACCTTTATATTTATCCCTTTATTAGAAATATAATTTAAATTTTTTCCAAACGAATCAACGACTTCGCCTTTTATCGGCCAAATAAATTGTAGTTTTCCATTTGGAATAACAACATATTTTGAATTTGAATGGTTAGAGCCTTGGGTTTGAGGAACATAAGCGCACTGCTGGTTAGTTACGATGGCTGGCGCGCAGGAAGTAAATGCTAAAATTATGGATAAAAACACTATTAAATTCATAACCACAGAATATATTATGATACCTTATTTTAATAAGAAATTCAATTAGATTTTATTACAATATATAGAAGCGGATTACCGCGGATATTGACGCGGATTTACGCACAACTATCTTTGCGTTTATCCGCGTTTTGATCCGCGAATATCCGCTTCTATTCTTCATAAGCGGGATACGGGACTTGAACCCGTCTTTCCAGCTTGGGAAGCTGGCGCTCTACCTGATGAGCTAATCCCGCGATAAATAGTGGAGCCCCCCCCCAACGGCCTAAAGACCGAAGCCACCCCTCCTGAGCAGAAATCCCTTTGGTTAAACAGTGATTTCTGTGAAGGATTAACTTATTTAAATTCGTTTAAATATTTATCGTCAAGATAAAACAAAGAACGATTTTTGAAAAACATGAAGTGGTGTCCGTGGCTTTTATGAATTTTTTAACACCGTAAAGTATAAATACAATTTTAGCTTATGAGTTTACACTCTTCCAATATTTTTAAAGAACAAAATTTTCCGCACATCGCGCACATATCCATTGATGAGGTTTTGAAACTCTGGCGGTATTTCCTCGCTTTTTCTTCATCAATAGTAAGCGGAAAAACTTTCTGCCAATCTCTTTTAGCTCTATAATACGAGAGCTTGTGGTCTCTCTCCCATTCATCCTTAAAACGTAAAATATCAACAGAGTGTCCGGCAATTTTCGAAGCCGCTACCCCATCTCTTATATCATCAACGGATGGATGACGCAGATGTTCTGCCGGAGTTACCACACAAAGAAAATCCGCGCCAAAATACGCGGCAATAGCTCCACCGATTGCGCCGGTGATGTGATCATAGCCTGCAGCTATATCCGTAGGAAGCGGGCCCAACACATAGAAAGGCGCATTGTGACAAATCTTTTTCTCCATAACCATGTTATACGCTATTTCATCTAAGCGGATATGCCCCGGACCTTCAACCATTACCTGGACACCTTTCTTGCGGCATTTTTTGACCAATTCTCCCAGCACAACCAATTCGGAAATCTGAAGATCGTCGGTTGAATCACAAACCGCGCCCGGACGCATGCCATCGCCTAAGCTAAGCGTAATATTATACGCTTTTGCCAAGTCTAGTATTTTATCAAAATTTTCATAGAAAGGATTTTCTCTATTATTAACATACATCCACCGCGTAAGTATTGCACCTCCGCGGCTGACTATACCGCCTACACGCTTTTGTTTCTTTACAATTTTCAGGAAGCTTTTCATTATGCCGGCGTGTATGGTAAAAAAATCAACCCCATCCTCCGCCTGGATCTTTAAAGCATCCCATATATCATCAAATGTCATCTTATCCAGGTTATCATCCCTAGTTTCTGCCGCCTGCGCCGCTTCATATATCGGAACTGTGCCAAGAGGAACTTGAGAATTTCTTATTATTTCTTTTCTTATCGCGCGTAAGTCACCCCCAGTACTTAAATCCATAATCGTGTCAGTACCGCAAGAAGTAGCAACTTTTAATTTCTCCAGCTCCTCTTTGATTTTATTTTTTTCCGTCGAAGTTCCGATGTTGGTATTAACTTTGATTTTAAAACCCTTACCTACCGCGGGCGGGATTTTTATATTTCGTTTCGCGTTCATAGGAATAACGGCTTGGCCGTTTTTCAGCTGCTTCTCCAAAAAGGCTAAATTAACTTTTTCTTTCTTGGCGACTTCTTTTAAAAAATTACGGTTAAACATCATTTTCTTTTAAATATTTGTGCGTCTTTTTCTAAAGAATAAATATTATAACGGATTTTTTTTATTACAGAGATTTTTGACGGCGAAACTATTTTAAAAAATTCCTCAAGCACCCTGGCGGATTCTTTTGCCCTCTGGAAATTTACGAAAAGAACGTCCAAAGAATCTTTTCTTTTAAGTTCCAAAATATCAACTTTTTGCCCTAAATCGCTCCTAGAGTTTCTTTCAAGGATAGCTGCTTGTAATTTCTTATCTTTTATCAAAACATCCAAAGAATGCCTTAGGCTTCTTGATTTTTTTCTTAAAAGATCATCCGCAAAAATAAATCTGAAAATATCCTCAACAACTCTAAGGGCTTCCTTGAGGCGATTAAAATTAACGTCAAGGACTCTTAAAATACGTTTATCATCCATTTTTTATTTTTTCAATAATTGCGCTGGTAGAATATCCGGGATGAAATTTAATCCGGAATATTTTTTTCGCAAACTCTCTGCCGATAATTTTATCTTTTTCCCAATCCTCACCTTTAACAAGCACATCAGGTTTTATTTTTTTTATTATTTCTAAGGGGGTATTGTCATCGAAAAGAACTATAAAATCTACATATTCTATCGCCGAAAGCACTCTCGTGCGCGCGCGCTGATTCATTATCGGCCGGCTCGGACCTTTTATTTTTCTTATCGAACTATCCGAATTAAGACCAACAACAAGCACCTCACCTTTATCTTTCGCTTCTTTCAATATCTTTATGTGGCCGGGATGAATAATATCAAAACAGCCATTGGTAAAAACAATGCGTTTACCTTTCTTTTTAAGTCCGGTTGTTAATTTTACTAAAGATGCCAATACCTTGATCTTATTCATCGAATTAATAGTTGAATTCAACTGCTTTCCAACTTGAAGATTAAGCCAGAAATTCCGCTTCAACAATCTCGCAGATTATATGTCCTGCCAAAATGTGCATTTCTTGGATACGTGGGGTATCATCGGTAGATATTATTAAAAACGTATCTACTATGTCTTTTAACTTCCCCCCGTTTTTTCCTAAAAAACCCACGCTTTTCAATCCTAATTCTTTGGCTTTTTGAACTGCGCGTATTACATTTACAGATTCACCAGAAGTCGAAATCGCAACGATTAAATCGTTAGGTTTAGCCAGGGCTTCTATTTGACGGCTAAAAACCTCTTCGAAGCCAAAATCATTTCCAATAGCTGTAATCATGGAAATATTACTTGAAAGAGATATTGAAGCCAGAGCCTTCCGGTTTTTTTTAAATCTGCCCACAAGCTCGGCAGCTAGGTGACCTGCATCAGCAGCACTGCCGCCGTTACCCATAAAAATAATTTTACCGTTCTTTCGCAACGCAGAAACAAAAAGAGCGGAAATTTCTTTTATGCATCCGCAATTC
>JBAZGZ010000011.1:0-16462 GCA_041652615.1 Candidatus Omnitrophota bacterium
TGAGTGGTATAATTCGTAATATTGACAACGGTTTTTTAAAAATATCGGGGCTGTTCCCTTCGTCCCCGTTGTTTTTACCTTTAACGGAAAACCATCAACCAGAAATGGAGATGGTTTTCCGTAACATCTAGGATAAAAAACAACGGTTCTGGTGAGGCTCCTGCCGAACCAGAACATACTCGCCCAGAAGAAACAACGACTCTGACGAGGCATGGCCCGAGGCAGAGCCTAATCCAGCAACCGCTTTTACATTTCTCACCATTTCCTCTGTTTTTACAATTTTTAGAATTTTGGCAAACCCACTACACAAAAAACAAATGAATGGTATAATTCACAATGCCGGCAAGAGAATTGAAAAAAGTGAGACAAACTATTAAATAAGAGGGGGCAATACATGAAAATAGGCAGAGTACTTATCGCAGGGATAGCAGTAACCATTTTTAACGCAATTGTGGGTATGATAACTTGCGGAGGTATTTTTGGTTGGGTATATAAATTGGAACCAACCAATGTATGGAAGCCTATGGACGCCGGACCCGGAGTAATATTTATGATAGGTAGTCTTATATTGAGCATTTTACTTTCTTTTGTTTATGCGTTAATTCAGAAAGGTATCCCTGGCGGTAACAGGTTTATAAAAGGAATTATTTTTGGATTATGTGTGTGGGCTGTTGGAATGTTGCCGGGAATGTTTGCTACATATGCATTTATGACTGTCGCAACCACAGTTGTTGTTTATTGGACAATTCTTGGATTAATCAAGATGCCTTTAGAGGGAATGATAATTTCCGCTATATACGGCGAATAAAAAAAATAGCTATGAATAAAAATAAATTAATACCTGTTTTGTTCTCGGCGATGTTCATTGTTGTTCCTGTTGTTTTTGGAGCGAACACAACAATAAATAACCACAATCCAATAAGTTTCACGCAACGAGTAAGAATAGTAAAATATCAGCCAAAAAATCTGAATAGTGAATTTGTAAGCAGCTCTGTTTTTACATCCGAAGAAGAATTCTCCAAACCGTTATTGTCTTTATCCAAGCAAAAAAAACAATTCTCAAAAAAAGTTTCAATAGCCAAGGAGAGCGATTTTTCGAATAAACCATCTTCCCGGCCGAAATCCAACGACAAGAAGATCTTTACATCACCTTTTTCTATTCTAGAGGATGCTGAATTTTCCAAAGAAGCTTCCTCAACGCCGAAATTTGATCAAGGTGAATTTTCAAATATGCCATCTATGCCTTCCAAAAGTAGTTTTTCTATTCGATAGAAAAACTACTTTCAAGCCCGCGGATTTTAAGAGTAATCAATGACTGCTATTTAAAAAAACCTTGAGTTCTTTATAAAAAATATTAAAATACGATAGACATTGGGTAGCGTATATTTAATTTTTAATATCAGGAGTGCTTCAAGAAGATTTAGCTTGAGGAGCTCAATCAATAAAAGGAGGCAGCGATGAAGTTTACTTGTAAGTCTAAGTATATTTATGTTATTTTAGCGCTAACATTTTTCGCCGCGATAGGTAACACCTATGCGCAGCAGAGGCAGGCACCGTCAGCTGAAGAGATTGTTGCGAAGATGAAACAGGATTTGAATTTAAGCGATGAGCAGGCCGCGAAAATTACACCAATAGTTCGTAATCAACTCCAGCAGATGCAGACAATAATCGAACAAGCTCAGGAAAAAGTTAGAAGCCAGTTACAGGCGCTTCAACAGAACACGGAAACAAAATTGTCCCAGTGTTTAACACCGGAGCAAATGGAGCAATTTAAAAATAGACAGCAAGGTGGTCAGCAACAGCAGTCACAGCCAAAGACAAATAACGGGGCAAACCCCATAGACGCAGCACGTTCTGGTGCCGGCAATACTTCTAAATAGTAATAGAAACAGTCAAAGCAAGCACAAGATTTCGGAGTGCAAAAACAGGAAATTCACTAAAGGCGCTTCCCTGATTTACTTAAAGGGGAGCGTTTTTTCGTATTAACGGGTTTCAGGCGTTTGTTACCGCAAGAACCTTTTTAAAACTACTCTTGACAAACGCGGCCTTTGCGTTAAACTAAATAGCTAAATTGCTATTTAGTTTAGAACCTATGAAGAACCTAGAGAAAATTTTAAAAGCGCTGGCAGATAAAAACAGAATCAGAATATTAAAGCTGTTGCAAACACGAAAGATGTGCGTTTGTGAATTAGCTTTTGTTTTGGAGATTACCCAGCCAAGCACATCACGGCATTTAAAAAAACTAAAAACAGCCTGTTTGATAGGAAGCGAACAAGAAGGTTTTTGGACGAATTATTTTTTAACTAAACCAAACAACCCTTGTTGTCGTGTGTTAATAAAAAAGATACACGAATGGCTCAAAACCGACCCGGTTGTAAAGAAAGATTTAGGAAAAGCTAAAAAAATAAACCGGAATAAATTATGTAGCAGGTGATTTTATGAAACTAAAGCAGTGGAAAAAGTTTTTATATGTTACGGCAATTTTCTTGGGCTGTTTCTATCTGCCAATAGAAAATCTGCGATTTACGAACGCGATTTTTGAAGCCTTGGCGCTTGTAAAATGGTATGCCAGGGAACATGTATTGCTGTGCCTTGTGCCGGCATTTTTCATCGCCGGGGCGATTTCAGTATTTGTAAGCCAGGCTTCGATAATTAAGTATTTCGGAGCAAAAGCAAATAAAATTCTTTCCTATGGTGTGGCGTCAATTTCCGGGACAATTCTTGCGGTATGTTCCTGCACAGTCTTGCCGCTTTTTGTCGGCATTTATAAAAGAGGAGCAGGATTGGGGCCGGCCATCGCGTTTCTTTACTCCGGGCCAGCCATAAACGTTCTTGCGATTATTCTGACCGCACGCATCCTTGGCTGGCGATTGGGCTTGGCAAGAGCAATCGGAGCAATAATTTTTAGTATTGTTATCGGATTGTTGATGCATCTAATTTTTCTTAAAGAAGAACGCAGCCGGCATGCTGATGGGGATTTTGAGTTCGGAGAAGTTAAAGAAAATCGTTCCTTGTGGAAGAATAGCATATATTTCTTTTCTATGGTTGCGATCCTTGTTTTTGCTAACTGGGGAAAGCCGTTAGAGGGGGATGCCGGGTTCTGGGGTTTTATATATACCTATAAATGGTGGATCACAGGATTTTTTCTGACACTATTAGCAATTATTCTTTTTAGATGGTTCAAAAAAGAAGAATTAAAAGAATGGACAAGCGTGACCTGGGCATTTGCGTTACAGATTTTGCCGCTTTTATTAGGAGGGGTTTTGATTTCGGGATTTCTACTTGGGAGAGTAGGGCACGAAGGCATAATACCTTCAAAATATGTGACTGCGCTCGTAGGAGGAAACTCTTTGTTTGCTAACTTTTTTTCTTCAATCGTTGGCGCTTTTATGTATTTTGCCACATTAACAGAAGTTCCGATCCTGCAAGGCCTTATTGGTTCCGGTATGGGTAAAGGCCCGGCGCTTGCGCTTCTTTTAGCAGGCCCTGCCTTAAGTTTGCCAAGCATGCTTGTTATTCATAGCGTTATCGGGACAAAGAAAACAGCTGTATACATATCACTTGTGGTGATTATGGCGACGATTACGGGGATGATTTTTGGTTTCATTGTTAAATAATCAAAGAGGTGGATTATGGAAAACAAAACCGATAAGATAAAAAAAATTGTAAGAGAAGGTTATGCTAAAGTAGTAACACAAAGCGTTTCTTGTTGCTCCGGCGGTTCTTGCTGCGGCGGCGCTAGCTTAGCAAAAGACATAAGTAAGACCGTAGGCTATAGCGATAAAGAAATAAACGCAGTTCCCGACGGAGCTAATTTAGGCCTTGGTTGCGGGAATCCGGTTGCTATAGCGTCTTTAAAGGAAGGCGAAGTCGCTCTTGATCTTGGTAGCGGCGCAGGTTTTGATGTTTTTCTTGCTTCGTCTAAAGTGGGTAAAACAGGGCGAGTTATTGGCGTTGATATGACCCCTGAGATGATTAAAAAAGCGCGCGAGAATGCTAAAAGAGGAAACTATACTAACGTTGAGTTCAGGCTTGGTGAGATAGAAAAATTACCGATAGAGGATAATTCCATCGATATTATTATTTCAAATTGCGTGATTAATTTGTCTCCGGATAAAGAAAACGTCTTTAAGGAAGCTTTCAGGGTTTTAAAAGCCGGCGGCAGAATAATGGTTTCGGATTTAGTTTTGGTAAAAGAATTACCGGACAAAATAAAAGAGTCTATTGAGGCTTATGTCGGTTGTCTTGCCGGGGCGTCAATGAAAGAAGAATACATCGGATATATTCAAGAAGCCGGTTTTCGGGATATAAAAATCATCAGTCAGGTTAATTATCCCATAGAAGCGATGGCAAATGATATTACCGGAAGAATAGTCAAAAATAATCCGGGTATTAAATGTGAAGATTTAAAAGGCATTGAAAATTCAGTAGTAAGCGTAAAGGTGTCGGCAATAAAATCATAAATTTAGTAAAGGAGCCGTATTATGAAAATAGAAGTTTTAGGTACTGGTTGTCCGAAGTGCGCCAGCGTTGAAGCAAATGTAAAAAAAGCTCTCCTTGAGTTAAATAAAGCAGCTGAAGTAATTAAGGTAACCGATATAAATGCGATTATAGAAAAAGGGGTCATGCAAACACCGGCGCTTATTATTGACGGAAAAGTGGTTACTCAAGGGAAAGTTCCGACTGTTGAACAGGTTAAACAATTTATTCAACCGTAAGTAATCCGGAGAGAGAATGAAAAAAATATTTATTTTAATTCCTTTTCTCATTTCGGTGATGCCGGTTTTTGGCCAAGAAGCACCACCGGTTAAAGTTGTTGCTTATTACTTTCACGGAAACGTTCGTTGTTATACCTGTCATAAGCTGGAAGAGTATTCAAAAGAGGCAATAGAGCAAAACTTTAAAGATGCTCTTTCTTCAGGAAAACTGGAATTTAAAGTGGTTAATGTTGACGAAAAAACAAACGCGCATTTTATTGATGAGTATCAACTTTACACAAAGTCTTTGGTATTGTCGCTGATTAAAAATGGCAAAGAAATAAAATCCAAGAATCTTGATAAAATTTGGGAATATGTGGGTGATAAAAAAAAGTTTTTTGAATATGTAACCAAGGAAACCCGGGATTTTTTAAAGGATTCATAATGGATGTTTTATTTGTAGGAATTTTCTCGGCGTTTTGGCTTGGCATTTTAACTTCCATAAGTCCCTGCCCTTTAGCGACAAACATCGCGGCGATTTCTTTTCTTTCTAAAAAAATAATCCATCCGAAAGAAGTATTATTCTCAGGCTTATTATATGCCGCAGGCAGGACGCTTGCCTATGCGCTGTTAGGTTTTGTTATTATTAATTCTCTTTTGAGTGTGCCAGCGACAGCTAACTTTCTACAGAAATATATGAATAAAATATTTGGGCCGGTTTTGATTATTACGGGAGTATTCTTATTGGATGCTTTTAAGTTTGACCTTCCCGCATTCTCTCTTTCCGAAAAACAGCAGCATAAACTTACCAATTCAGGCACTAAAGGCGCGTTTATTCTAGGCTTTATTTTTGCTCTGGTGTTTTGCCCGGTATCCGCGGCGCTATTTTTCGGCAGCCTTATTCCGCTCGCGCTTAATAATAAGGCAGGAGAGATATTGCCTTTTATTTATGGTATCGGCACCGCCTTACCGGTTCTTGCGTTCGCTTTTCTTATCGCGCTTGGCGTAACCAGCCTGAATTATTGGTTTATCCGGTTGACGAAGCTTGAATATTATATGAAAAAAATTACCGGAATAATCTTTATCCTTGTCGGCTTGTATTATGTAGGAATATATTTACTAAAGATATTTTAAACATTGCGGGATAATTATAAAGGGGAGTAGCATGTTAGAAAACATTACAAAAAAATTATCTTTTTTAGACCGGTTTTTAACCTTGTGGATTTTTCTGGCGATGGCCATCGGCGTGGCATCCGGATATCTCTATCCGCAAATTGTAAACTTCTGGAATAAATTTCAAGTGGGTACAACCAACATCCCTATTGCTATTGGTCTTATTCTGATGATGTATCCGCCGCTGGCTAAGGTCAAATATGAGGAGATGGGCGGCGTTTTTAAGAATGTTAAGATTTTAATTCTTTCGCTCGTGCAAAACTGGTTAATCGGCCCGATTTTAATGTTTGCGCTGGCGGTGTTATTTTTAAGGAATTACCCGGAATATATGGTTGGGTTGATAATGATAGGTTTGGCGCGTTGTATCGCCATGGTTATTGTCTGGAATGATTTAGCTAAAGGTGATACGGAATATTGTGCCGGCCTGGTTGCTTTTAACTCATTATTTCAGGTGATCTTTTATTCTGCCTATGCCTGGTTTTTTATCACGATACTGCCGCCGTACTTTGGATTGAAGGCAGTTGCGGTGAACATCAGCATTGCGCAAATTGCCAACAGTGTTTTTATTTACCTGGGCATACCGTTTCTTGCCGGGATCATCACCAGGATTACTTTATTAAAATTAAAGAGTAAAAAATGGTATGAAGAAAAATTTATCCCCAAAATAAGCCCCGTAACTTTAGTCGCCCTGCTATTTACAATAATCGTAATGTTTTCGCTTAAAGGCGCTTACATAATTAAGATACCTCTTGATGTTGTCCGGATAGCCATACCGCTTTTGATTTATTTTGTGGCGATGTTTTTAGTTTCTTTTTATATGGGCAAGAAATTCAACGCCGGGTATTCGAAAACTGCAACATTATCATTTACCGCGGCAAGTAATAATTTTGAACTCGCCATTGCGGTTGCGGTTGCTGTGTTTGGTATAAATTCCGGCGTGGCATTTGCCGCGGTTATTGGCCCGCTTGTTGAAGTCCCGGTGCTGATTGGCTTGGTGAATGTTGCTTTATATTTTAAAAAAAGACACTTCATGGTCTAGGAAGGCACACAATTTATCGGGATTACTACCTCAAAAATCTATTTATTTTAAAAGGTGGAATGTTAACCGAAAAAATGCCTTTTGATATGCCAACGAAGCAGGCATTTTTTCCCCGAAGAGCAGCCCCAATTTTTTTGTATAGCAGCATACGCTTTTTAAAAAATTGGGGCTGGGTTAACCCAGTACTTTATTTTAAGGGAGCGGAAGGCTATGCAGAAAAATAAAGTGCTGCCGTAAACGGTAAAAAATGCATTTTACAAATGCATTTTTTAGGTTAAAATATGTGACTAAATGAGGTCAACATTTTTCCAAGTTATAACGCAGGAAAAATGTTAGACCAAATTTACCCCCACACCAATGTTTGTATTTATAAATGAATGCTATTTGCTAGATAGTTTCGCAAAGATATCTTTTATAAGAAATAAAAACATTGTTTTAAACATTGGTGTGGGGGTTAATTCGCAGACGACTTTGGCATCGGGGATGTCAAAGTCTACAACTTACGTTCGCTCATTTTATTCGCTCCGTAAGTTGTCTGCTCATTAAAAGGAGGATTGATATGATAAACTATGAAGATTTTTCAAAGGTTGAATTAAAAGTAGGAAAAATTTTGGAAGTAACCGATCACCCCAACGCCGATAAGCTCTATGTCTTGAAGGTAGATGTTGGTGAAGGCGTGGTATCACAGATGGTTGCCGGAGTAAAAAACTACTACAAACCAGAAGAGCTCGTTGGTAAGCTCGTCGCGGTTGTGACCAATTTAGAACCAAAGCCCTTAAGGGGAGTGGATTCAAATGGTATGGTGCTTGCCGCGAATTCCGGGGAGAGCCTCGTGATACTCACAATCGATAGAGAGATTGCTCCGGGCACTAAGATAAAATAATATACTAAACGGTTAATTTAGTTTCCTCTTATTCGTGCGGATAGGAAAATTCGGAAGCGATGAAGACAAGGTATATACAAATCAGCACAAAAGGCAGTACGGATATTATAGATGTTACTGCTGGCCTTGAAAAAATTGTTGAAGAGGAAAAAGTCAAAGACGGAATTTTGTTCCTTTCGGTTATTGGCTCAACAGCAGCCATAACGACAATGGAATATGAGCCGGGCTTGGTCAAAGACGTAAAGACAAGTTTTGAGAAATTATTACCTTTTAGCAAAAAATACGCGCATAATCTTACCTGGGATGACGATAACGCGCATTCGCATTTACGCAGCACGCTTCTTAAAACAAACTTTTTCGTTTCTGTAACCGATGGAAAATTAGATTTAGGCACCTGGCAGCAGGTTGTCCTTATCGATTTCGATATTCGGAAAAGAGACCGCGATATTGTGGTGAAAATATTAAAGCAAGATTAGAGCGAAACAATAAATTTCTATCAATTTCCTAATTTCAACTAATATCTATTTCAGTTGAAATTTATAGAAATTTGCTTCGCGAAATTAATTGAAATTTATTGTTTAGTTTTTATCGGTAAGAATATGAATCTAAAAAGTAACATAGAAGAATCCAATCTGGTATTCCTTGATTTGGAAACCACAGGGCTTGATGCCGCAAGGGGAGATGCTATCTGTGAAATAGGCGCGCTCAAAATAAGAGAGCGCAATGTTGTGGATAAATTCCAGACACTGGTAAATCCAAAACGGGCCATCCCGGAAGAGGCTTTCCGGATACATAAAATTTCAGACGCGGATGTAAAAGACGCGCCGATTTTTGAGGCAGTTGCGGATAAACTTGTTTCGTTCATGAAAGATTCAATAGTGCTGGCCTATAATGCGGAATTCGATCTGGGTTTTGTAAATCATGAATTAAAAAAAGCAAATAAAGGAACGCTTGAGGTGCCGGCAATCGACATACTTTGCATGGCGAGAAAAACAGTGAAGGTCCCCCGGTATAACTTAGGAGCGATTTCTTCTTTCTTTAACATAGAATATACCGGAGACATGCACCGCGCCCTTGGCGACGCGCAGGTTGCTTCCGGCGTATTTTTTAAATTAAGAGACATGTTAAAAGACCACCGGCTTAACAGCCTGGAAGATTTTGTATCGCTTTATGGTTTGCAAAACGAGATTTTTAAAACTAAAGAAGAACCCAAGGTTTATCTTGTCAGGAAAGCAATTGATAATAAATCTTTTCTTCGGGTAAGAAGCTTTTCTTATCAAAACACAATGGATGATGAAGCGATAAAACCGCTTGCTCTCACTAGAGAAAATGATAGCTTTTTTCTCGCCTATGAAAACAGGCACGGAAAAAATATCCGCATTAATCTAAACCGCATATTAGATGTTGAGATCGTTTGAAGCGCAGATAAGCACAGATTTTATAAATCACAATATACAAATCACAAATTACAAACAATACACAATAAACAATTCCAAAATCACAAACAAAACCTATTTGGTCATTGTAATTTTGGAATTGTGATTTGTTTATGGTTTGTACATTGTAATTTGTGATTTAAAATTATCTATCCAACAGAAAAAAATGAAAAAACGAGTAAAACTTCACATTGAAGGCGTAGTACAAGGTGTTGGCTTCAGGCCTTATGTCTACAAGCTTTCCAAGAGATTTGGGCTTGGCGGACACGTCTTTAATGACACAAAAGGCGTTACTGTTGAGCTTGAAGGAGAGCCTTCAAAAATAGACGGTTTCATTTCGGTATTAGGAAAGTCCGGCCCGGCCGCCAGCGCGATTAACACTATTACCAAAAAAGAAATTCCTGTTAAAGGAGAAAAAGTTTTTTCTATCGGTAAAAGCAGGCAAGGCGACAGTAAATTTGTAATGCTGCCGGCGGATATCGGTATCTGCGATGATTGCCTGAGAGAATTATTCGACAAATATGACCGGCGCTATCTTTACCCGTTCATTAACTGCACGAATTGCGGCCCGCGTTTCAGTATAATCAATGGCGTTCCTTACGACAGAGCCAAAACAACGATGAATGAGTTTAAAATGTGCCCAAAATGTTCCGGGGAATACAAGAATTCTTTGGAACGAAGGTTTCACGCGGAACCGATTTCCTGTTTTAATTGCGGGCCAACGATAAAACTTTTAAAGGAATTTAAAGGAAAACAAAATGCCTATGGAAAAAATTCAAAAAAAGACCTGGTAAAAACCGCAGAGCTAATTCATAAAGGGAAAATAATAGCCATAAAAGGAATAGGCGGCTATCATCTTGGCTGCGACGCGCGAAATATAAAAACTGTCCGGCGCCTGAGAGCGCTTAAAAAAAGATTCAGCAAGCCTTTCGCGATAATGGCTGAAAATATTGATTCTCTTGAAGAGATTTGTTTCTTGAGCGATAGAGAAAAAGAAGTTATCGTAAGCCGCCGCCGGCCGATAATTTTGCTCAAAATTAAGAAACATCTTCCATTTATGGAGGCAGTTGCGCCGGGACAACTTTATCTTGGCGTGGTGTTGGCTTACGCGCCAATACACTACCTTATTTTTCGCTATCTTAAAAAATATTCTACAGAACCAATTTTGGTAATGACTTCGGCGAATAAAGAAAATTTTCCGCTTGTTTCCGAAGAAGAAGAATTGCTACAGATTAAAGGATATGCTGATTATTCTCTTGTGCATAATCGCGGCATACAAACAAGGTCCGATGATTCCATAGTGAGAGTTTTTGAAAACAAAGAAATTATCACAAGAAAATCCCGCGGTTATATCCCTGACTTTATGGATTTCGCGCACAAAAAAACCATACTTTCCTGCGGAGGAGAACTAAAAAACACTTTTGCCATCGTCAAAAATGGATACCTTATTAATTCCCCGTATATAGGGGATTTAAAAAATTATAAAAACTATGAGTTCTTTTTAAATACACTTTCGCATTATAAAAATATTCTTGATGTCAAACCAGAGGTCATTGCGCATGATTATCATCCGGAGTATCTCTCGACTCAATACGCGCTTTCTCTGAATAAAGAAACAGTTGCCGTCTGGCATCATCATGCTCATCTTGCGGCATGTCTTTTCGAAAACAATATAAAGAAAAAAGTAATCGGTGTATGTTTCGATGGAGCAGGCCTTGGTGCGGATAACGCGATTTGGGGCGGAGAATTTTTTCTCACGGATCAAGCCGGTTTTAAAAGGCTCGCGCATTTTAGGTATTTCGGTTTACTTGGAACGGATAAATCAGCAGAGGAGCCCAGAAGAATGGCCTTTTCTTTGCTCTATGATATTTTCGGAAAAAATATGTTTAAGTATAAGTTAGGATGCGCCGGCGCGTTTACCGAAAAAGAAAAAAGTATTTTTTACCGGCTTATGCGGGAGAAAGAATTTATCTTAAGTTCTTCAGTCGGCAGGATTTTTGACGCAGCAGCAAGTATTTTGGGTATAATGCAAAGAGCCGGCTATGAAGCTGAGGCCGCGATCCTTCTGGAAATGCTGGCCTCATCTTTTACGGGTAAAGCAGAGAGTTACGATTATAAAGTAAAAAAAGAAAAGAGTACCTATGTTATAGACTGGCAGCCGCTTTTTACAGGATTTATTAAAGATGTTTTGGCAAAAAAAGATAAAAAACTTATTGCTTACAAATTTCATCTAACCTTTGCGACAATAATCAGCGAGGTCTGTATCCTTTTAAGAAAAGAAAACGGCGTAAAAGATGTGGCCCTATCAGGAGGAGTTTTTCAAAATTTTCTACTGATGAATTTAGTTGTGCCAGCGCTAAAGAGACACGGGTTTAGCGTGCATTACCATAAAAGAATTCCCACTAATGATTCAGGGATCTCTGTGGGGCAGGCCGTAGTCGCAGCCGCACAGATGAGTGCAGGTAGCTACAGATAATGGTTGCGTTAACCGGTTGCGGTTGCGACGCTCGTATCGGTTGCGTTAAGCGTCATTCAAAACGCAACCGTTTAACGATAAACGAAACGAGTTGCGCAACCGCAACCGTAAGACGATTTGTGCTTATCTCTAGAAAAATAGGAGAAAAATATGTGTCTTGCTTATCCGATGAAAGTAATTAAGGTAAATAAAAATCGTGCGATCGTTAACGCAGCGGGCATTAAGCGTGAAGTAAACATCGAATTTTTAAAAAATGCAAAAGTCGGAGATTATCTGATGGTGCACGCCGGTTTTGCCATAGAGAAGTTTGATGAAGAGAAAGCCAAGGAAACAATAGGATATTTTAAGGAATGCAAAAATGCGTTACGAAAAACTTTTAAGAGATAAAAAGTTAATCCAACAGGCGTTTGATAAAATCCGCGATCTAAACATCAAAAAAGATGTAAACATAATGGAGGTCTCCGGAACCCACACTTATACCTTTTTTAGATTTGGCTTAAGGCGCATGCTTCCGGCAAACATTCATTTAATCTCCGGTCCGGGATGTCCGGTATGTATAACCGAAGATATTTTCATCGATAAGGCGGTTATCCTCGCACGCGATAAAAGCAATATCATCGCCACTTTTGGAGACTTAATAAAAGTAAGAGGCGCAAAATCTTCTCTTGAAGATGAACGTGCGCTTGGCGCAAACATATCCGTGGTTTATTCGCCAAGTGAAGCTATAGAATTGGCAGTTTCTAACCCAAAGAAAAGAATTATTTTTTTAGGCGTTGGTTTTGAAACCACAGCGCCGCTATCCGCTGCAATTGTAAAAGAAGCAAAGCAAAAAAAACTTAATAATTTTTTCCTGCTTAGTTCACACCGGCTGATTCCGCCGGCTCTTCGTGTGCTTTGCGAAGATAAAGATATTAATATAGACGGATTTCTCTGCCCCGGCCATGTTTCGGCAATTATAGGAGCAGAAGCTTATCGCGGGATTACGCAAAAATTTCACAAGCCTTGCGTAATCGGCGGATTTGAACCGCTGGATATGCTGATTGCGATGTATAAAATTTGCCTTCAGGTAAAAGAAAAAAAGAGCATACTCGAGAACGAATACGATAGAGTAGTAAAACAAAAAGGAAATTTTGCGGCGATGAAACTTTTAGATGAGGTATTTCTGGTAAAAGATGCTTCCTGGAGAGGCTTTGGAGTAATTAAAAAAAGCGGGCTCTTTTTAAACAAAAAATATAAAAAATTTGACGCGCTAGAATTAATACCGCAAAGCCGCAAAGAAGACGCAAAGGCGCAAAGAAAAATAAATAACTGCCGCTGTGCGGATGTTGTGAAAGGAAAGATTAAGCCATCGGATTGCCCGCTATTTAAAAAAATATGTAATCCGGACAAGCCGCTCGGGCCTTGTATGATTTCCTTTGAGGGTAGCTGTAGAATTTACTATGAATATGGCGGTTAATTTGATAAAATAGAACACAAATATCCACGAATTTGGTGACGAATTGCCACGAATTAAAATGGAGGTAAAATTATGGAAGAGATATTAGAGATACTTGAAGGAAATGCGAGAGTTTCCGCGGAAGAAATTGCAAAGCTTACCGGTAAAAACAAAAAAGACATTGAGAAAACGATAAAAGAATACGAGAAAAAAGGCGTCATCGTAAAATATAAAACCGTGATTAATAAAGCCAAGCTTAAAACTCCAAACGGTGTAATTGCTTTAATTGAAGTACGAATTACTCCACAGAAAGATGTCGGGTTTGACGCGGTAGCTGAAAGAATATATAAATTCCCCGAGGTTAGGAGCTGTTATCTCCTTTCCGGGACTTATGATTTGCTTTTAACTGTTGAGGGTAAAGATATTAACACAGTGGCTAGCTTTGTTTCGGAAAAACTCGCGCCTTTAAGTTCCATAAAAGGAGCAGTCACACATTTTATGCTTAAGAAGTATAAGGAAGATGGAGTGATCTTAGCGCAAAAAGAAAAGAACGAAAGGTTAGCGATTACATATTAACAAAGGGTTACGTTGATCGGTTGGGGTTGCGATGCTCGTATCGGTTGCGTCAAGCGTTAATCGCCATTTAAAACGCAACCGAATAACGATAAACGAAACTAGCCGCGCAACCGCAACCATAAGACGATATACCAAATCTGTGAGCAAAGCATGATTTCCAAACATATCAAAAACTTGGCGCCATCCGGGATAAGGCAATTTTTCGATTTGGTGCTCGGTATGCCTGAGGTTATATCTTTAGGCGTGGGCGAGCCGGACTTTGTTACACCCTGGCGCATCAGAGAAAGAGCCATAACCGCCATTGAAGAGGGTATGACTTCCTATACCTCCAATAAAGGCCTTTTTGTTTTAAGGCAAGCGGTTTCTAATTTCATGGATAAACGGCATTCTTTGCAATATGACCCTGAAGAAGAGATTCTTATCACAGTAGGCGTCAGCGAAGGCCTTGATTTAGCTATCCGCGCAATCGTTTCACGCGGCGACAAAGTTATTGTCGTAAGCCCCCATTTTGTCGCGTATCCGGCGCTGGTTGAGATTTCCGGAGGAAGTGTCATCTACATTCCTACACGGCAGGAAAATAATTTCAAAATAGATATTAAAAAATTAAAAGAAGCGCTAAAAGCGAATCCCAAAGCGATTATTTTAAACAATCCATCAAATCCCACGGGTGCTTCTTATGATGCAAAAGAGCTTTATAAAATTTGGGAACAAATTAAGAATAAAGATACAATTGTAATTAGTGATGAAGTCTATGATGAACTTGTTTATGATGGTAAAACAAAATCTTTCCCTGCGCTTGATGAAGAAGCCAAAAAAAGAACCATACTTTTAAACGGTTTTTCAAAAGCTTACGCGATGACCGGTTTTAGGCTGGGGTATGCTTGCGCGAACAAAGAGATTATTGAAGCGATGAATAAAATTCATTCTTTTTCCATGATGTGCGCTCCGATTGTTTCGCAGGTTGCCGCGGTAGAGGCGCTGAAGGCACAGAAAGATGTTTTAGAGATGCGCAATGAATATAAGCGGCGCAGAAATTTCATTGTTAAAGAATTCAACAGAATAGGGATGAAAACCCCTATGCCTACAGGGGCGTTTTATTGCTTCCCTTCAATAGAAAAATTTAAAATCGGCTCGCTTGAGTTCGCCAAGCGCCTGCTTTTTGAAGAAAAAGTAGCAGTGGTGCCCGGAACAGCTTTTGGCAAAGAATACGATTCGTTCGTAAGAATCTCTTACGCTACTTCTCTGGATAATCTTAAAGAAGCGATAATACGTATAGGAAGATTTCTCGGGAAACTCTAATAAAAAATGATAATAACGAAAAAAATAAAATTCGGGAAAAAATGCATTGAAGCTCTAATGGTGAAGCTTCAGAAAAAAAATCTCATTGTACTTAGAGGCAAAAACGGCTACATAATGTGCGGATATCTTAATTTGAAAGCCGCGCAAAAAATTAATGATGTTGCCGTGATGATAAAGGGTGTATCAACAATAAATGATGCCTTAAAGACGCAAGTCCATTCCTGTACCTCTGCCGCAAAGTGTCTTGGCATAAAAGATGGTCAGCCGATAAAAGAAATTCTCGTGATTATCGCATAAATTTAGTAAATATTTAGCGAACTGAAAAAAATTTTTAAGTACGGATGTCACGGATTGTTACGGATTCAGACGGATGTATTTATCCGTGACATCCGGAACCATCCGTTTACATCCGTCATCACAAAAAAATGAAAAAGACAAAACATTTTTTATTCAGTGTAATAATATTGCTTTCCTTCCTTTCGGGCTGTGAATCTTCTCTTGAAGAAACGCATGCTTTATACAAAAAGCAGGCAGCCCGTTACGAGCAGCTTGTAAAACAAAACCCCGCGGACATAAACTTACGCCTGAAGCTGGCAAATCTTTATTATAATTTTAACGATTTTGAAAATGCGAAAAATTTATTAAACGGCATCCAGGATACAAAAGCCAAGGTGCTTCTTGCCAAAGTATATGTTCGTCTTAAAGATTATAACAACGCGTTGACAATTTTTGACCAGGTTGGCCAAACTGGCGACAGCGAATATCTTTATTTTTACGCGAGTACCCTTGAAGAGAAAAATTTATATCCCAAGGCGGTGGCAATTTATAAAAATATTAAAGGAGAATACGCCGCGCAAAGCAGGGAGAGGCTTGCTAAAATAGGTTTAAAAGTAGAAGAAGGCATGCCGGAGAATATAAAGAAACTTCTTTCGGAGCAGGAAAAGTTTCTTGCCGGAATAGAAAAAGAAGAGGCAGTTATACTTCTTGTTGATGAGGTAAACGAGATAAAGGCTGATAACAGTTCTGTGGCAACGGCGTATACGGTAGAAAAAATCCTTAAAGAAAAAGGCAAAGGCCTTGCGGAAGTTGAAATAGGGTATGATTCTACCTATGAAAGAGTTGAGCTGGAATACGCGAGAACGATTACTCCGGAAGGAAAAATTGTTTATGCCGGAGCGGAAAATATCCGCGACGTGAGTAAATACCTTAATTTCCCTCTTTATAGTAATGCCAAAGCGCTTATTATTTCAATGCCTTCGGTTGATGTTGGCTCCATAATTGAATATAAATTTAAAATCTACTCTTCAAAATTAATCACGGGCAACCGGTTTAGTTTTATTTACCGGCTGCGTGAAGCGTATCCGGTAGGGCAGGCAAATTTTAAATTGATTGTTCCAAAACCCGACGGTATTAAAACGAGTTTTTTTAACGAGGAGTATGCCAAGGGC
>JBAZGZ010000012.1:0-15883 GCA_041652615.1 Candidatus Omnitrophota bacterium
TCTTTTTCGCTGCCGTCATTCATGAATCCAACGTGGCTTGAAGTAGCCATAACTGCCCCCGAACGTGAATTTATAAATCTCGGCTTCTTGTTATTTTCTACAATTTCATGTGGATAAGCCGAGGCATGTCTTACTTCAACCCATCCGCCTTTCCCCCACACACATATGCCGGAAACCTCCCGCGACTGATACTGTTTCACCGTTTTATCGAAAGGGACAATCTCAGTAATAGGCTTAATGTCAAACTCTTCCTCGCCGGTTTTTTTACAAAACATTGGCATAAATGAAGCGACCGTTTCGTGATTAAAAAGTATTCCGCTACAGGCAAAAAGGCCATAACCTTCCCGATAATTACGCGTTAAATCAAAACCGGCAACTTTTGATATACCGTAAGGAGACCTGGGATGAAATGGTGTATCTTCATTCTGGGGAGTTTCCCTAACCTTGCCAAACATCTCGCTGGAGGCGGCAAAATAAAATTTACAGCGCGGCGCTAACTCCTTAATTGCCGCAAGGACATAATGTGTGCCATTAACATTAGTGTTAATCGTTGAAAACTCATCTTCAAACGAATAACTAACAAAACTCTGCGCAGCCAAATGATAGCATTCATTTGGCTTTATTTTATGAACAACTTTAAATAAACTTGCAAAGCTTTCAAGAGAACCGGGATGTAGGGTTATTTTTTTTAGAATATGCCTTATTCTCCAAAGCTGGTGCTCAGGATCCTCCAGGGCAACTCTTCTAACAATACCATGAACTTCGTAACCTTTTTTAAGTAAGAATTCTGATAAATATGAGCCGTCCTGGCCGTCAATTCCTGTGATAAGTACTTTTTTCATGTTTTTTAACTCCTTTTAATAAGAATTAGCACCATATTTGATCTGGTTTAAAGATAAATTATAGCAATGTATCAGGGTGTGTCAATGCGTTTCTCAATACCTTAAAATACGCGATTTTCAAGGGAAAATTTGACTTTTTGAGCAATATAGCTGGCCTCGTTGCTGGTTAAAAATGGGTTTATTGGCAGTGACAATACGGACAAAGCTGCGTTGTTAGCGTTTACTAATGTAGCGGGTACTTTTGCCTTGCCAAAGGCACGCATTTCATGCAAAGGTATTGGATAATAAACACGTGCGCCAATACCTGCTTCATTTAAAAATTTAAGAATTCTATCGCGGGATTTTGATGGAACTTTGATAGTGTACAGGCTGTAGACGTGGGAATAGTTGTAAGTTCTAAGTTGTAGGTTGCAAGTTGGGAGTTGAATATTATTTATAGCTTTTAGGCCATCGTTATATTTTTTAGCAATCTTGACACGTAAACTATTAAAATTATCTATATGTTTTAGCTTTGCCAAAAGAACAGCTGCCTGTATTGAATCGAGTCGGGAATTATAACCTATGTATTCGGCATCATATTGATTACGTTGTCCATGGTTTCTTAATACCGTTATAATGTCGGCTATTTTTTTATCATTCGTTGCTATTGCCCCTGCATCTCCGTAACTTCCTAAATTTTTTGAAGGAAAAAAACTATAACAACCGCAATCACCTATCGTCCCCAGCTTCTTTCTGGTTTCTGTGCTCTGGTTTCTGGTTTCTATTAAACATTCGGCGCCAAAGGCTTGGGCAACATCTTCAACTATGAATAAATCATTCTCTTTAGCAATCTTAACTATTTCATCCATCTCACAGGATCTACCAAAAAGATGAACAGGAAGGATTCCAACGGTATTTTTATTTATAGCTTTTTTTATCTCTTCCGGGTCGATATTGAAGTTTTGCGGATTTATGTCAACAAATACCGGAGTTGCGCCGGATCTTATAATAGTTTCTGCTGTAGCGGCAAAAGTAAAAGGGGTAGTGATAATTTCATCTTTTTTATCAAAATATTGTTTACTTTTACGCGTTATCGCTAACGCCCGTAAAGCTAAAAGTAAAGCGTCAGTTCCGGAAGCAACACCAATTGCGTGTTTTACTCTTAGATATTCTGCGGTTTCTTTTTCAAACTGCGTAACCTGCTCTCCTAAAATCCAATGCTGGCTGGATAAACATTTTTTTAATTGATTGTTGATGCTTTTTTTCAAAAAGCGATATTCTTTTTTTAAATCTAAAAGCGGAATTCTAATATTTTTTTTCACTTCAGTATTATCCTTTTGCTTCAATAATAAAATCACAAAATTCCCTTACCGCCCCAAAACCTCCACAGGCTTTTGTTCTATAGCGGCAAATTTTTAAAATCTTATACGTAGCATCGGCGACACAGGCAGAAAGGCCCACCGTTTCAAGACATTCTAAATCATTTACATCGTTACCAAGATATGCGGCTTCTTTTGGTTTTATATTTAGCCTTTTCAACTCCCTCGCCAAGACCTTTATTTTATTCTCGCACCCCTGAATACACCTTAAATTCAATTTTTTACAACGCGCGCTCACAACAGGATTTACCTCCGTTGATATAACAAGGGTTTCTACCCCCGCTTCTTTGAGAAGTTTTATACCGTGGCCATCACCTCTTGAACAAAACACCGACTCTTTTCCGTCTTCAGAAACCAACACACGGTTATCGGTGAACACTCCATCGAAATCAAAAACAACGATCTTTACTTTACGAGCCAACTCAAACGTTTCTTTTTTTATTTTCATAAGTCTATTCTCCGATAATTAATAATAGATGCGGATTACCGCGGATATTGACGCGGATTTACGCACGGTAATTCGCTGGCGTTTATCCGCGTTTGGATCCGCGGACATCCGCTTCTATATTATGTATAACGTTTACTTTGCCACGAAAATACTCTATAGCTTTCGTAAGGCCTTCTTCTAGGGAAATTTTAGGCTGCCATTTTAATATTTTTTTTGCTTTGCTGATATCCGGCTTACGTTTAGCGGGATCATCTTGCGGTAAAGCTTCATATTTTATTTTTGCTTTAGAGCTCGTCAAATTTAAAACTAATTTAGCTAATTCGATTATCTTAAACTCACAAGGATTACCTAAATTCAGAGGCAGCTGGTAGGTTGCATTCATCATCTTAAATATGCCGCCGATTAAATCATCTACATAACAAAAAGAACGGGTTTGGCTGCCCTTGCCGTAAATAGTTAAATTCTTGTTTTTGAGCGCCTGGACAATAAAATTCGACACAACCCGGCCATCGTCTAATTGCATATTAGGGCCATATGTATTAAATATCCGGATCACCCTGACATTTAATCCGTGTTCGCGATAATACGCATACGTTAGGGCTTCCGCGGCCCGTTTACTTTCATCATAACAGGAACGCGGGCCGATAGTATTGACGTTTCCCCAATACTCCTCTTTTTGCGGATGGACTAAGGGATCTCCATAAATTTCGCTAGTTGATGCTAAGAAAAATTTTGCTTTTTTTGCTTTAGCAAGCCCGAGGCAATTGTGAGTTCCAAGCAACCCTGATTTTAAAGTTTTGATAGGATAAGCTATGTAATCTTTTGGTGAAGCGATAGATGCAAAATGCAAAACCCAATCGATTTTTTCTCTTAAATATAGCGGTTTCGAAATATCGTGCTCGATAAGACGGAAATCCGGATTATTTAACAGCTCATTGACATTCTCTTTGCTTCCCGTAATAAAGTTATCTACACAAATAACCGAATCTCCGCGCGCGATGAGCGCCTTACAGAGATGCGAACCAATAAACCCAGCGCCGCCAGTTATTAATATCTTCATATTTTATCCAAATATCAGATGACAGACGTCAGAATACAGACAACAGATCTTTCTGTTCTCTGTCATCTGTTTTCTGTCCTCTGTTTTTCAAACCATTCTACCGCGCGCTGTAAACCTTGCTCAAAGCTAACCCTAGGCTGCCAACCTAATAGTTTCTTGGCTTTGGATATATCTGCGTGAGTTTTACGCACATCACCGGCACGAGAAGGCAAATATATGGCTTTTATATCCTTGCCAATAATTTTGTTTAAAGATGCCAGCAAACCATTTACCGAATTAGGCGCGCCATTACCGACATTAAAAACCTCACCTTCTACTCCGGGCTTAGTCAGCGCCAAAATATTTGCGTCAACTACATTTTCTACAAAACTAAAATCCCTCTCCTGCTCTCCATCGTCATAAATTGGCGGCTGTTTGTTATTAAGCAAACAGTTAATAAATTTAGGTATTACAACGGCATACTCATCGTCAAGAGCTTGTTTGGGGCCGTATACGTTAAAATATCTTAAAGATACAACACCTACCTTATACTGCTTACTAAAAAGAAAAGCATATTGTTCTCCGATAAGTTTTGTTGCGGCATAGGGAGATATTGGTTTGGGGTAATCTGATTCCTTTTCCGGAAAATCAATTCTTTCTCCATACACAGAGCTGCTTGAAGCAAAAGCAATACGCTTTACGCCTTTTTCTTTCGCTTTAATAAACAATTTCAGTGTCCCTGTCACGTTTACATCATTATATTCAAGCGGCGCAGTAATCGATTTTGGCACGCTCCGAAGAGCTGCCTGGTGAGTTATTAACTCAACACCATCCAATGCCTCATCAAGAGCCTTATCATCACGTAAATCTTTCTGGATAAGTTTAACTTTATCCTTATGTTTGGCGATATTCTCCAATTTTCCTGAAGATAGATTATCCAGGATAACAACAGAGGCCCCCTCATTTACCAATCTATCCACAATATGTGAACCGATAAATCCGCAGCCACCGGTTACAAGAATTCTTTTATTTTTTAGTTCACTCATAATTTAAGTTTAGTTTTTTTATAAAAACAATTAGAGATCTCTCAATCAAAGCCTTATCACATTTTTAAAATCTTTTTTATAAATATTTCTGGTATCAAAAATCAGGCGGCAATTTTCTCTTATAAAATCATAATCAATACTGGCGTGGTCCGTAACTATCAGGACACAATCAGATTTTTTTAAATTAGCGCCGGTTAAAGGTACACCTTTTAAGTTAATATCTTTTATTTTTAAATATGGTATGAATAAATCGTAAAAACTTAAATCAACGCCTCTTTCCTGAAAATGTTTAATAATCTCGAGCGCCGGGGATTCCCTCAAATCCTTAACATCTTTTTTATAAGTAACCCCGATAATAAGTATTTTTGCTTTATTGAGAGCTACGCCTTTTTCTTTTAATATCTTTTCAACTCTTTCTACGACATAATTAGGCATAAAACGATTTATATAAGAAGCGAGATCAATCATCTTTGTTTTAAACCCGAGTTTTTTAGCCTTCCAGGATAAATATAGAGGATCTACTGGTATACAATTGTGCACTATGGTGCCATAAGAAGTAACTATTGTGTGCGTATCCTTTACCTCTGCGGAATAAACATAATCACCTTGCGTACGTTCTATAGATTTTACAATCGACGTACCAAAACCTTCATGGGACTTAAATCCTCTACTGGAAATAATTTTGCGATTATTAATGAAATATGCTTCTACTTTTTTACTTTTTGAACCCAGAAAAAAATCCTTGAAACGCTCCGCTTGTTTATATCCAAATATATACAATAATCCTTCTCTTTTTCTGAAAGTAGGAACTATCCCGAAATCGTGTAACAAAAATATAACTTGTTGAAACAACACTTTACTTGAAGAAAAATAATTAATACCTATTGAATTACGATTATGGCAATACTGTTTACCATTTTTTATATAAGAGGCTTTACCCGTTTCAATATCCACCCCACCGTCACCCCTAAATAAACCCTTTAACAACTCCCATTTATATTGCTTATCTAGTTTAAGAAATGGAGCGGGTATATTCATCTCGTAACAATTACTACCGCATTTCAATATTTCTTTCAACAAAAAACCAAAAATGTTAGAAGATACTTTTATATACGAAGCTTTCCATTGTTTTGAATGATATAAAGAATATTTTATGCCGATGCTTTTTAATATTGCGCAGACATCTTCTATATATTCTTTCTCATTACTGTTAAAACAAAACCTGACACGCATAGACTTATCAGTAGTAATACACCCTTCGCTTAGATAATATCCCATTAATCTGCAAAATTCATGAGTTGCTTCAATAACTGCCGGCACTGACATGTATGAAGGCCCACGGCCCGAACAAAGCAATAAATCTTTATGACTTATGCTTAAAAGCTTGCTTTCTTCGGCAGATATAAAATATTTTAACGGCAGATAATTCCCGCGGATATAATCATGATAATTCTGATTATCAAATTTAATTTTGTAGATTTTTTCCTTAAAAGCACTCCATGATCCTATCCGCGGCCTAACCCTTATTTTGTCAACAAGTTGAGGATTGTTTCGTATATAATTAATCACATCAAACTTCAGAACAGTGTTATCTTGTGTTTTTGTTTCAAAATCTGTCTTTAAAACAAACGGTATCTCGTCGCCTATTTCTAAATCCCTGGCTAGCTTCACTTTTAAATCGCAGCCTTCGAGCACAAACATAGGATGGGCATGCGTTACTCTAAGATTACGGTTATCGTTAGTTGTTATTTTAAACAAATCACTCTCTGTTTTACGTTTTGAAAACATTTCGATGGGTTTAAAAATTGCCTCTTTTTTCTCCACGTCAAAAGTTAACATTTTATAATTAGGTGCTGGTTTCAAATATTCGACTCCATTGATTTTTTTCTTTAAAGACATGGGGTCTTTGCTGATAATTTCTGTCAACGAATCTATTGTCTTTACTTCAATGCCTTTACCATTATCACTAAAGATAACTTCTTTCCCATCTAAACAATGCCCGCCTAATCCAGGCCCTGGATAAAACGGCATAAAACCGAAAGGTTTAGTTTTCGCAGCATTTATAACCTCCCATACGTCTATGCCTAACTTGTTACAGACAATCGCAAATTCATTGGCCAATGCTATATTAACCATCCGGAAAGTATTCTCAAGAAGCTTTGCTGTTTCTGCTGCCTCAGGGCTTGATACGCCAAATACTTTTTCTATAATTTTAGAGTATAAATTTTTTGCCAGTTCCGTTGAGGCTGCAGAAAGCCCCCCTACAAGCTTTGGTATCTTTGTTAAAGGAAATTTTTTATCCGCCGGGTTTACACGTTCCGGAGAAAAACAAAGAAAGAAATCCTGTTCTTCTTTTAACCCGGTTTCTTTTAAAATCGGCAAAACAACTTCCCGTGTCGTTGTAGGATATGAAGTACTTTCCAAAACAATCAATTGATGCCCTAAATATTTCCTGATTGTTTTTACCGCGGCTACAACATAGGAAATGTCCGGTACTTTTACTTTTCTAAGCGGAGTCGGGACACAAATGATTATCGCATCGCACTCTTTTAAAACCTCGGGTTTAGCAGTCGGTGAAAAATTCTTCTTCGCAATTAATCTTAAAACCTCTTTCGGATCTATATCAACAATATACTTTTCGCCTTTTTTTAGCCGGTCAATATTTTTCTGGTTAGTATCAAAACCGTAAACGAAATAGCCTTTTTTAGCAAAAGCCACAGCCAGCGGAAGGCCGACATAGCCCAAACCGATGATGCCTATCTTGGCACTTTTGGTTTTAATTTTGTTCTTTAATAACGCGTATGAATCCATATATTTTTTTTATACACAAATTACCACGAATAAGAAATTCTTCTTTTATTCGTAGCAATTCATCTTTAATTCGTGGATATTCGTGTTTATCAACTGCCTATCCCTATATATTTGAAGCCTAACTTAGTTAATTCTTCTTTATCAAACATGTTTCGTCCGTCGGCAAGCAAAGGATAGCGCATTATTTTTTTTATCCGCGCTAGGTCAAGCTTCTTAAATTCCTGCCATTCGGTTACAAGGCATGCACAATCACAATCCTTTATCGCTTCATAAGGATTTTTTGCAAATTTTATTCTTTTATCATTAAATAACGCTTTCGCTTCGGAAAGCGCCTGGGGATCATATAATTTGAGATGCGCGCCCTCTTTTAAAAAATAATTTACTATGTCTATCGACGGAGCAAAACGCATATCATCGGTGTCCGGCTTAAAAGATAAACCCAATACAGCTATGTTCTTGTTTTTAAGCACCCAGAGATGTTCTTTTATTTTTTCCACGAAATAACGGCGCTGATCATCGTTGATCTTTTTTACGTCCTTAAGAAGCGCAAAATCATACCCTAATTTTTTAGAAATATAGATAAAAGCTTCTACATCTTTCGGGAAGCAAAACCCTCCGTAACCTATGCCGGCATCAAGAAATTGTTTTCCTATTCTTGCATCGAGGCCCAGGGCTTCTTTTACTTTTTTGACATCAGCGCCGGATAAATCACAAACCCTTGCTACCGCGTTGATAAATGAGATCTTCATGGCTAAAAATGAATTTGAAGCGTGTTTTATCAGCTCTGCCGTATTTATATCTGTTGCGACGATAGGAGCTTTTATCGAAGAATATATGTGCCTTAGAATATTTTCGGCACGGATATTTTCCACGCCTATAACTATTCTCTCCGGCTTAAAAAAATCATGGATAGCTTTTCCTTCACGTAAAAATTCCGGGTTAGATGCTATATCAAAATCTATATCACTCTTTCTGTATCTAAGTATTGTTTCTTTTACCTTTTCTCCGGTTTGCACAGGAACGGTTGATTTCTCAACTATTAACTTATAAGAATTAAGATTTGCGGCAACGAGCCGCGCGATATTTTCAACTGCGGTTAAATCTGCTGAGCCATCTGATAACGGCGGGGTACCCACTACGATAAATATAACATCGGACTTCCTTACATTTTCTTCCAAAGAAGAAGAAAAAGTAAGATTACCTTTCTTTAAATTCTTTATTACTATTTCTTCTAATTCCGGTTCATAAAACGGCAGTATTTTTTTATTTAACAACCCTATCTTTTTCTTGTCGTTATCAATACAAACAACTTTAAATCCGAGCTCCGAGAAGCCAGCGGCGCTAACCAAGCCGACGTGGCCTGCACCTATTACACAAATCATATGTTTCTTTGATGTTTTCATAGTTAATAATTTACCGCGGATTTTCGCGTAGAAACGCAGATTCCCGCAGATGATTTTTACCTGCGACCATCTGCGTTACATCTGCGAATATCTGCGTTTAAAAAAGATTTATATTACTATTAATAACTTGTTTTAGCGCCGCTATAGCTGTGATCAAATCCGATACTAATATCTGGAAAATCCTTAAGCGTAAAAGTTAACCAGAATGTAAAATCATTAACGCCTTCTCTTTGCTTATTTACAGTCACACCAAAATCAGCCCACCAGCAATGCAAATCCTGCCTGAGAGTATATTGCTGTTCTAAAAATTCTCCGCTTTTAAACTCATAACGCAGGTAATTCCTAAACTGTAATTTTGGAGTAAGCTGATAATTATAATCCAGGGTTGTTTGGGAACTATATGTGGCCGTATCGACATCATAATCATATTGACGCGCGTAACGTTGCCCGACTGTCACCGCATATTTCTTATTCTTGGTATCGCTGAAAGTTAAGTCCAGGTTACCTTCCCTAAAAGCCTCAACCACACAATCATATGTCGTAGTTGTTCTGACGCCGACACCGGGTGCCGGATACGCCTCAAAAGTAGACTGTATATTGTCGAGATAAGTGCCTGTTTTGTCAAGTATCCCTCGTTTGTCCTTTTTATTGATCTGATATTGCAGCGCCGGGCTAAAATATATAAAATCCCAGGTACGCGCCTCATTTCTTGCCTGTAATTTATTATCAAGCTTAATAGTTACTGTTTCGCTTCGCTGCAAGGCGTCTATGCTATCGAATTGGATAACTTCACTTGTGGCAACATTCGGCGGGTGTACATAATTATAACTTATCGTGGGAGTCATTATGTGGCGTATTTTATTAACCGGTTGGCCGAATAAGTTGAATTCGGCATCAAATACCCGATAAAGCTTTGTACTCAAATCAATACCGCCCGTAGGCGCATTGCGCCATAATTCTTTGTTGCCGGATATATTTTTAGAATAATATGTCGCGTAATCACCGATGTAAGGGTTCGTATAAAGCCAGCCGAACGTTTTAGGATAACTTATAGTGCTAAGATTATTTGTTCTGGTAGCGCTATATTGAAGCCCTGATTCGGCAAATTTTGAATTAAGCTGTCCTGCGGTTGTCTTTGATTGAAGATAAAAACCGGTCTTACCTAAAGACTGCCGGTAGAAATCGTATTCAAGCTGAGGGAGATATTCTGTTTCACTAAAGAAATAATTCATTCTTTTTTGTGTCAAAAGCGAAAAAGATGAGCCCGTTAAAGAATATGTGGTTAAGTTATAGGTTAAAGGATGCGGTTCTATCTCAAACTCCCGGTAAAAAAAATCTTTCATAAAATTCGCGTCAGAGAATTTATTGAATTCGCTTATTACCGATAAATTTTCCGTAGGCTGCCAGCTGTGAGTAAATTGGCCTTTATAGCGCTGGCTTTTAAGATATTTTGGACTGATGCTTTCTCTTTCCGGATATTTATCAAATAATTCGGCGCGATTCTTTGATTTGTAAAGATCATCATCAATGTAATAATAATTTACAAGCGCCTTACCAAAATCTTTTGTGGTAGCATTATGAGTGATACCTAACCCAAGGCCTCTCTTCTCATACCAATCAAGGATAATCCTGCCTTTTTCCCTAGCGTTAAATCTGTAACGGTAGCGGCCTAAGACATAATTACCCCAATCACCCTTACTGCCAGGAGTTATCTGGAAAGGAAAAGCATTGTCTTTTAAGGACAACGAAAAATAAGGAATATAAAAAAGCGGTATTTCCCCCACCTTCATAATCATATCTTTAGCGATAACCTTTACATTTGGATAGACTATGATTTTTTTTGCCGTAAACCTGTAGTGTGGTTTTTCAAGATTGCAGGTTGTAACAAAAGCCTTGTTTAATGCGTATTTATCCTGTCCCTCTTTTTTGGCTTGGCCGGCATTTGCATACATCGGCGGAGACACCATCCGCATGTTTACCATTGTCGCTTCCTGGGTATTAAAATTATAAATAACTTTTTCGCCATAAACCGTGCCTTTTTCCGTTACTATTTTTACATGCCCATCTAAATTTGCAACATAACCGGTCGCATCATAAGTTGCCTCATCACAAGTCATCACTATATCTTTGTATATAAGCTTAACGTTATTTCTGACATGCATTGCCCCATGCACATAATCTATTTCATCGCCGGTTATTTCAACAGGCAAAACTTTTTCTTCGCAAAATGCAATGCCGGGCATAAAAATAAAGACAATGGCTGCCGCAAAAATAATTTTTTTTAATTTATTAAAAGTCATCTGGAATATTTTATTAATTTTATTTTGTATTTATTTGCAATTTAAAACTTTTTTAATGACGGATAAAACGGATTACTACGGATGTCGCGGATGTGCATTTATCCGTTGAATCCGTAGCAATCCGCCTGCATCCGTCTATAAAATTCTTGTTTAATTTGTTAAACATTTATCTATTTATTCTTTAAATTGTTCCAATCCTCTAAAAATCTCTTTATACCTATATCGGTCAACGGGTGCTGCATAAGCTTTTCTATGACTCCATATGGAACTGTCGCAACATCTGCGCCGATGCGCGCGGCATCAACAAAATGAAGCGGATGCCTGATAGAAGCAACAATTATCTTGGTCTTGATGCTGTATTTTTCATAAATCATTTTTATGTCCCTTATTAAATCCATCCCCTCAAAAGAAATATCATCAAGCCTGCCTACAAAGGGAGAGACATAGGTTGCGCCGGCTTTTGCGACAAGCAACCCTTGCGAAGCAGAGAAACAAAGAGTAAGATTGGTATTTATACCGAGCGCGGAGAGTCTTTTTGTAGCTTTTAGCCCTTCAACAGTTGAAGGGATCTTTACTACGATATTAGCAGAAATCTTTGACAGCTTTTTGGCTTCCTCTACCATATCATCGGCAATAAGCGCGATAACCTCAGCGCTTACCGGCCCATCTACTTCTTTACATATTTTTTTTAGTTGCGCTATGGGATCTTGTTTTTCTTTTGCAAGAAGGGTCGGATTAGTGGTAACGCCATCAAGCACACCAAGAGCGTTTGCCATTTTTATTTCTTCAAGATTAGCACTATCTATAAAAAGTTTCATTGCAGCTCCTTTTAATAGAAGCGGATTGACGCGGATTTCCGCCCGCTCTGTGCGTTTATCCGCGTTTCGATCCGCGGGTATCCGCTTCTATATTATGTATAACGGATTACCTTACTTTAATCTAAATAACGTGAAGCACGATGACCGCTTGAAGAATTTCTAATTTGCGATTCTACTTTTTCTTTTGCCAGAAGAGCTGCGCCAACAATACCGGCATCTTTTAGCTCGGCCCTGACAAGCTTTAAATCCTTGAGATTTGGCCACATTACCTGCTTTTTTATTACCTTTAGAAGAAGTGGCTTAAATAAGCTGAATGCCCCGGAAACCCCTCCGCCAAGAATGATAATTTGCGGATTAAATATATTTATCATCCCGGATAAGAATTTTCCAAGGTGCATGGAAAATTCTTCCCATATTATGAGAGCTTCTTTCTCTCCTTTCTTTGCTTTATTAAAAATTTCTTTTACCTCTTTTGGGGCAACTTTTAATTTTTTAAGCTGCTTGTATCTTTGGAGTAAATAGTTGCTGCCGGTAAGCGTTTCAATACAACCTCTGCCTCCGCAACCGCATTCTTTTCCTTCGATGCTTATAGGTACATGCCCTAATTCCGCGGCGCTGGTTTTTCCTTCTAAAATTTTTCCTTCAAAAATAACCGCCCCTCCAAGGCCTGTACCAAGCGTAAGGAATATGGCGCGCGACTTTCCGCTTCCTGCGCCGCGACGCACTTCTGCCAAGGCAAAAACATTGGCGTCATTATCGATAAATACGGGAATTTTAAGTTCTTTTTTAAGTATGCTCTTGAGTGGGAAATTTTTCCAGCCGGGGACATTAGGAAGATAGTATATCGAACCCCTTTCTACATCAATCATTCCAGGCGCGCCGATTCCGATAGCTTTGATATTATATTTATCGAATCTGTTTTTTAGCTTCTTGATTTCGCTTATAAACGCTTGCTTTTCCTTGAGTTCTCCCGAAGAATAAACTGTTTTCTCTAGAATCTTCCCTTTAGAATTAACTACCCCTGCTTTGATGTAAGTTCCACCCCAATCAATACCTAAAAAGACACTCATTATATTATTTTAGCGGATAATCGTTGATTTGCAATGAAAAAATGAGGTAAATCAGCAGTTTATTAATGAGCGCATTATTTTTCTGTGTGTACCCACACAGAAAAATAATAGCGCGAATTAACCCCGCCGAACGCTGCAAAATTATCGAAGACCCTCTGGAATTTCCTTAGCCTTTGGCAGGAAATTCCGAGGACTTAGTCCCGGGAATCCTCCAGATTCCTCGGGGGAATTTTGTCACATTTTCTGCGAGGCGGGGGAATCCTCGGCAACATAAATTTAAAAATCGGGAGAGAGGGATTTTCCGCCAAAGGCGGACCCGCCTACATATAAAAAGTCATCAGTGGCGGGGAACCCTCGGCCTTCCCGACATTTTTCAAAAAATGGTCGGGGCGAGTGGATTTGAACCACCGACCCCTTGGTCCCGAACCAAGTGCGCTAGCCGGACTGCGCTACGCCCCGAATAGTAGATGCGGATTACCGCGGATATCTAAGCGGATTTACCCCGTTAGAGGACTTCGTTTTCTAACGGGGTTTACGCAAACAAGTCGCTGGCGTTTATCCGCGTTTGGATCCGCGTTAATCAGCTTCTATTTTTAAGCAAATAATCAAACTCTATATTCAACCAATCTCCTACTCGTTTATATTTTAAATTTGTATTTTCGTAAGTAAAGGGAATTATATCAACTACAAAAGAAAAAGACATTATTTTTTTTACTGTAAGCGATATTCCGTTTAAAGCTACTGAACCATTTTCCACCATGTATCTTCTAAAGGCCTTAGGCAATTCTACTTCAAGCTGCCAGAAGTCAGTTTTTCTCGATATTCGTTTTAGCTTTCCTTCACTATCTACGTGCCCAAGCACAAAATGCCCGCCGAGCTTTTCACCTAATTTTAATGCCGGCTCAAGATTTATAACTTCTTTTATTTTTAATCTTTTAAGATTAGTTTTATCAAGCGTTGATTTGACCACGTCGAAAAAAAGTATATTATTTTTTTTACCGGTTACCGTAAGACAAACGCCATTTATAGAAACACTGTCAGAAATATTTGCTTCATCGTAAACGCTTTTAGAGCTTGCCCCTATTTTAATCAAAGAGCTGGATCTTGCTATCTTTTCAACTTTGCCTAATTCTTTTATGATACCTGTGAACATATATATTTATAAGTAGAGAGTAGAAAGTAGAGGGTAGAGAGAGAAAATTATTACCATTATTTAATTAAAGATTTTAAAATTTTTAAAAAAATACGTTTTTCTTCCATCTCTCTACTTCCTCACTAATCATACTCTCCTTCTATACCCTCTATTAGGAGCGTATCGCCCATAACCTCTTCAATATCCAGCTTAGTGTCTGCGCATATGGATTTCGCAGCCACCATCTTAAAGGTTTCAGAGAAAGTTTCCTTGCTGACCATTTTAAGATTTCCTAATTTAAGACGAATAGAAGTTATTCTTTTTACGTTCGGCATATCTTTCGTCTTTGCCAGAATACTCTTTAAAACCGATTCAGCTAAGTGATACTCATGCATAATCGCTCCTTTTATATACTATTTTCAGATGACAGACGACAGAAAACAGAGGATAGATAATAAAAACGAATTCAGATTTTTTCTGTCTTCTGTCATCTGACTTCTGTCTTCTGTTTTTTAGGTATTCTTACCTTTTTCGCATCTATCCAAAGATGTTCGAGATCATAGAATTTTCTTAAATCATCGACAAATATATGCAGTATAACGTCGAAAAAATCAACCAGAACCCATCCGCTTGCGTCGTCTCTTTCGGAATGATGTACCTTATAATTAAGTTCTTTTGATTTTTCAACCACCCAATCGCAGACTGCTTCCGCCTGAACGCCTGTGTCTACGGAGCATATTACAAAATAATCGCAAAGCGTTGAAAGCTTTTCTAGATTGAGCACAACCGGACGTTTTGCTTGTTTATCAAGAACGAATTCTGCTATTTTTAAAGCTTTTACCTTACTCTCTGAATTTTTTTTGATAACAATACCCTCCCTTTAATAATAGATGCGGATTGCCGCGGATTTACGCAAACGAATCGCTAGCGTTTATCCGCGTTTTGATCCGCGGACATCCGCTTCTACATTACATGTTTCTAACGGCCTCATTTAAACACCCCTATTTTCTCCTTGATTACTTTCCCGGTTTTCTCCTCTATATCCCCAACACACGAAACGCATAAATTTTTAAATGTAAATATCTCCCGGGCTAATTTCATAATATCCTCCGGGCTTATTTTTTCTATTTCCTTCTTTATCTCGGCAAGAGAATATATTTTGCCCAAGGAAAGGAAACTCTCGGCAAGATAAAACATCCTCCCTTGAGGCCGCTCTAGAGCCATAGTTATCTGACCTAATATATAATCTTTAGCTCTGGTCAGTTCTTTAGCAAAAACTTTTTTTGCTTTTATTTTATCGAGTTCATTAAAAATACTTGCGACTGCTACCGGTATTTTGGTTTTATCAAGACCTACGTGGATTACGAAACCGCCATCGTCCCTATACTTTTTTACATCTGTTGAAATTTCATAACAAAGAGCTTTCTTTTCTCTTACTTCCTCAAAAAGACGGCTGCTCATGTTACCGCCAAGAATGGTATTTAAAACTTCCACGACAAACCTCTGATCATTTAAATAAGAAATACTCCTAAAACCTATACAAAGGTGAGATTGTTCAAGTTTTTTATTTTCTATCTTAACGTGTACGCCGCGTAATGCTGAAGGCGCCTTATATT
>JBAZGZ010000013.1:0-15801 GCA_041652615.1 Candidatus Omnitrophota bacterium
TTCTTATATCCACAAAAGCGCTGACTTTGGAATTCTATTGGAAGAATTACCATACTTTCGGGACTGCCAAATAAAAAGAGCTAAAGAAACAGAAGCTAATTTCTCACAGGCAGATTCCCTTTTACGCGCGAAAAATACAAAGATATATAAAGGAAGTGTTTTAGAACACCTCCTGGTTCAAACTATAGTACAATTCTTTAACGTAGGAAAACACAATATTATCCGGCTTGAAAACGCCGATTGGAACGACGGATTGGATATGGCCGCGCAAAATGGCGAAAGCGTTGTTTTTACTTTTATGTACGCGCATAACCTTGAAAATCTCTGTGCTCTTTTAGAAGAGTTGAAAAGAAAAACAAAAAATGTATACCTGCTTAAAGAATTAAAAATCCTGTTGGATAATTTGAATAAACCCGTAGATTATGATTCATTCAGGGAAAAACAAAAACGCCTGGAAGAATATTTCAGGCAAACAACAACTATAAGCGGAGAAAAAATAAAAGTAGATATCGATGAATTAATTTCTGATTTAAAAGCAAAATCAAAACATATGTCTCGCTGGCTAAAGAAAAAAGAATGGCTCAAAAGCGGCTTCTTTAACGGCTATTATGATAACAAGTTAAAACGCGTTGAAGGCAATATCAACGGTAAAACAAGAATGATGCTCTCCTCTCAGGTTTTTGCGATAATGAGCGGGGTTGCCGAAAATGATCAGATAAAAAAAATCTGGAGCTCGATAAAAAAATATCTTTATGATAAAAAGCACGGTGGTTTTCGCCTGAATACGGATTTTGGCTCCCTCTACCTTGATTTGGGCAGAGCTTTTGGTTTTTCTTATGGCGATAAAGAAAACGGGGCATTTTTCAGCCATATGTCGGTTATGCTGGCAAATGCTCTATATAAACGCGGTTTTGTAAATGAAGGGTTTGAAGTAATAAATTCGCTTTACCGGATGGCGATATCTGAAAACGCAAAAATATACCCTCTGCTTCCTGAATATTTTAACAGCCAAGGCCGAGGGCTTTATTTGTATCTTACGGGTTCTGCGAGTTGGTATATCTATACTTTGCTTGAAGAAGCACTCGGCATAAAATTTAACTACGGGGATTTGGTAATAGAGCCGAAATTATTACCTTCAAATTTCTCCGGCAATAATATCGAAACATTATTTACCCTGGAAAGTAAACAAATCAAAGTTAACTTCATAAGGGCCGCGGGAAGAAAAGAACACTACAAAATAAAAGATGTTTTTTTAAACGGCAAAAAAATTATCAGGGAAGAAGGAAAATACCTCATAAAAAGGAAATCTCTTCTTAAAAAAAATAAAAACAATATAATAAAAGTATGCCTCTATTGAGCCATAGAAACCAGCAACCAGAAACCAGAGCACAGAATTAATATATTTGAAGATAGAAAGGAAAAGGAAAGGGTTAGATATTTTTTATCTTATTTTTTCATTCTATATTCTATTCTTTATCTTCTATCTTTGTAACCTTTGTTTTCTCTAGTCTGGTTTCTGTAAACTGGTTTCTGGTTTCTTTACAATTAGCCTATGAAAAAACTCCTTATTGTTCTCATAGTCCTGCTTATTTTATATCTTACTTCTAATTATATTTTGAATATATTCCTTCCGGAAAAAATAGATAGTTTAGCGCGAAGTTTTGTCGCAGAGCATTCGGACAAAAGGATAAAAATATCACGCATAGAAGTAAATATTATCAAAGGTATTGTCTTAAAAGACGTGTTACTGCTTGAAAGCAATAATAAAACGCCTTATCTTAGAATAAACACGATAAAACTCCTCCCTTTCTATCCTTCTATCTTCAGCGATAAAAAAATCTTTTTTTCGATAAATATTGACGGGGTCGCCTTTTCGCTTAAAAAAAATATCGACAATACCTTTAACTTGCCAAAATTAACATTCGACAACAAAAACCGGCAAACAATTGCTGAGGGTGAAAAAATAAACGCAAAAGAATCAGCGCCGGGTGAGGAAAAAAAAGAATTTTTCTTTGCTAAAAGCATTTCCATAAAGAATTTAGATATTGATTTTACGGATGAGAAAGTAAATTTTAGGAAAAAATTTAGCGGCTTTTCCCTGTTTGCGGATTTCGTCAACTTATCTAAAATAAGTTTCAAACTGAACCTGCCTAGGCAACTTGCCTTAAGGGGAGTTTATGATCTCTCAACAAAAGAACTGAGCGCCACTGCCTCTTTAACACAAATTCCTTTAAGCGATTTCACGCCTTATTTGGGCGGAATAATCGTAAAAGACGGCTCTATCCGGCAAGGGGATATTACATTTTCCGGAAAGCAAAACTACTCTCTTAAGGCAAGTGCTGAAATAGAAAATATTTTTGCCGCAAAAAATGATTCACAATTTAAAGGAAACCTCAATGTACAAACGGACATTACTTTTTCGGGAGAAAAATTAGACTATCGCCTAACCGGAGATATCGCTCAAGGGACATTAAAATTTACTCCTTACATAGACAGTTTAAATTCAATAAACGCAGAATTTTCTTTTAATAACGGCAGGCTGCAGTTTTCAGGAATTGAAGCCGATTTTTACAAAATAGGCCCTGACAATAATGACGCTAAAGCAAAAATACACATAAACGCAAAAGCTGACATTGATTTTAATAAAAACGAAGTTTACCTGGAAGCCTCAAGCCATCAGACAATCTCAAGCATTGTTGACGCTCTAAAAAATGCAAAAATTGAAAAATTAACTTTTCTTGATAAATTCACTTATAAAGAAAGCGGAAATATCGAATTGAAAGGTTCCCTAAAAACTAATTCCAAGGATAAAACTTTTGAATATTACGTCGATTATAAAATAAACGGCGCAAAATTCGAAGATTTTAAAAATATAACCGCGAAAGGTTTTGTTAAAAAAGATAAACTATCAATTGAAGAATGCTCGCTAAATTATAAAAATATACCTTTAAATCTTAAAGCAAACATTGAAAGTTTCTCTAACCCCTCCCTGAGCTTACGCCTAACCAATGATATAATTAATGTCACGTTAAATACCCGCACCAATAAAAACGAAACAAACATAGACATTCTGGACATAAAAACAAAAAAATCCCATATTGCCTCCAAAGGAACTCTGGGAACGCAAAAAGAAAAACTTTTAAAACTTGAAGGCGCGGCTACTCTAGACTGTAAAGAAGCACTCACAATATTGAACAAATATAATATAAAAACCGCTTTTTTATCAAAATTAAAACCGGAAGGCCCGTTAAGCGCTAAGTTTTTAATAAGCGGGCCTCTAAAACCCAAAGATTGGCAGATTAAATTAGCGGGCTTAAGCGAAAAAATGAAAATATATGGCGCCCAAATAACTAATTTTAGAATCGAACTTTACCGGGATAAAGATATATTAATCATCAGCCCGGCGGCTTTTGAAGCGGCTGACGGAAAATTTGACTTGCGCACAAAAATTGATTCGAAAAATGAAAAAATTGTCGTAAACCTGATTGCCGATGAAGTAGATTTAGCGATTCTTGCCAAACAAATTGATTTAAAAAGTAAAAACTTAAGCGGCATATTATCAATTAACGCCGATTGCGAGAATAAGGGGCTTTCGAAGTGGGATAAGCTCAAGGGAACAGGGCAAATATCCATCAAAGAAGGCAATATTTGGGAAATAAATTTCCTTAAAGGTTTGGGGCAATATCTTTTTATACCGGAATTTGAACAGATAAAGTTTGATGAAGGCTCCAGTGACCTGATATTCAAAGGAGAAAATATAGTTTTTGAAAATACGGAATTAAGAGGCCTGCAGATGACTTTAAAAGGCAAAGGAAGATTATCTACTCAAGGGGCCTTGAATTTCCTTCTTGTTTGCGAATTTAATCCTAACCTCGTTTCCGCTTCCCAAAGCCTGCAGAAAATCTTTACCTCTGTTTTAGGGCAAACTGCCATCTCGATTGAATTAGGCGGAACAGTTAAAAAACCAACCTACAAGGTGCAGCCGATAATATTCTCTGATCTTAAAAGTTTTAAAAAGATATTTGAGGATATATTTAAAGAACCTAAAAAATAGTAACCTTAGCTCATCGGTAAGGATTAGAGTTACGAAATCCTCTTCGGAGGGCTTTGCACTCCGTATCCTTATATGGTTACATCGTCGTTTTACTGAAATCCAAAACTAAGCATAGGTTAACCAAGGTTAATCTAGGTTGCCTAAAGATTTAAAACCTCTGTTTTATGTTTTTCGTACCCTTGGTTAACTTTGTTTAACCTGGGTTAACCTTAATTAACCTAAAAGCAAAGATGTTACCGTAACCGTTTCTTGATTTCTTTATAGATATAGGAGCTTTTGCCTTTAATTTGTCCGAGAGCCCGGCTAAAGTATTTTCTTGCCCTGAATTTATCCCCTAAATGCAAATAGCTATCGCCTAAGCTAAAATTTGATTCCACCCTGTCACTTTCAAATTCTAAAGCTTTCTCGAAATATATTATTGATTGCTTGAATTTACCCAGTAAATTTAACAACCAGCCTTTATTATGGTATAGGGAAACTTTGTATTTGGCTCTTCTTATCCCTTCATCAAAACAGATAAGAGCCTCAGCGTATCTTTTTAATTCCGCAAAGCAAATTGCTTTCTCATTATAGCTATAACCGTCATCGGGCCTGTGCTTTAAACATAGATCAAAATACTTCAATGCCTTTTCAAAATTCTCCTCAATTATGAATTTTTGCGCGGTAAAATAAAAAAGATAGAAATAGTCATTTTTACTTTTCGCAACTTTTAGGCATTTATTGATTTTTCCTTTGGCTTTTTCAAAATGGAAAAAAGTTATCTGCCTGTCTAATCTATCTCTTTCTTGTTCAAGATCTATCCCGTTCTTCATAAAAACCTTCTATCTTGGAACGTCGCCCTACCGGGCTCGGAGTTTTTCGCAAAGGAACCCTCCGGCCTTGCTGGAAAACTCAAACACCTTAAAGCCTGCCTCTGTAAGTTTTTTCTTTATTTTCGAAGGGAAATCATAGCCCTGGCTTATTTTATAAAGCGGCGCGTAATGGAATAGCCTGCCTCTACTCTTAAGCACTCTGTAAAGCTCTTTATAAAACGCGGCACCAAAGAGCTCCGGGGCAAGTTTAAAAGTAGGCGGATCATGAGTTATGCAGTCAAAATACCCGTCCCTAAACTCTTTTATCCCCAGAACCACATCTTTAATCCTTACTTCTATATTTTCTTTGGAAAACAAGGCTGCGGATAAAGGATTTTGTTTTGCTATCGCTAACACATTCTCATCTTTTTCAAAGGTTATGACTTTTTCGGCTGAATTCGCCGCCAGAATCGCGCTATAACCAGGGCCCATACATGTATCTAAAACCACGCCATAGGGCTTTAATAATCCGATTTTGGCCTCTGTGTCTTCTTTGGGAGAAGCTAACTTGTGCATGGGGACAGAACCTATGGAAATAGTCGGCCAGTCATTAGTCGGAGTAAGCTTATAGAATCTGTTTGTGCTCTCAGAAAAATAAGCAATAGGAACAAGGTTTTGTCCTTCTAAGCGATAACAAAAATTTTCTTTTACTTTCTCGTTAAGCGGAATCGCGATGTTATCTCCAAGTATTATTTTGTCTAAAGTCTTACGCGCCTGGATTTTTGTCAAACCAAAATCAAATTTTAATTCGAAAATACTGTCGTTTTTTTGTGTTAATATTATGTCCCACTCTTTTTTCGTTATAATCATGGTAGATATTATAAACCCAATGTTTCCTTAGTAAGATCTGTATTTATCTTAACTTTAGCATAAAAACTCACTACAAACGACAAAAACTACTATTTAGCGCGGAAAGCCTTATAAAATAAGCAGAATTTAAAATTACTTGACAAGAAAATCTTAGGTTATACAATATTGCAAGTGGTTGAAAATATTAACTTTTTTACTCAAAGTCAGGAGGTGACTAGATGAATAAGGCAGAATTAATCGAGGTTGTCTCAAAGAACACCTGCACGAAGAAAGAAGCCCAGGAAGCAGTAGAGGCAGTCTTTGATGCTATCAGAGGTTCTCTTAAGAAGCAAGATCCAGTGGCTATCTCAGGTTTTGGTACATTTAAGGTAAAAGAAACAAAAGCCAGAATGGGAAGAAACCCAAAGACAGGCGAAGCGATTCAGATTTCCGCGAAGAAGAAAGTAGCTTTTAAGGCCTCAAAAGACCTAAAAGAAATGCTTTAAACTAAAAAGTAGTTTAAAATAAAAAAGGGCGCACCTTAAAATGCGCCCTTTTTTTAGTTTCCGGATCTCTCCGGCTTAAGAAGACACCTTCTCCATCAAATTAGACATTTCTATATAAAATTTAACATATACCTCGCCGATCTCAAGGCCTTTTAGACATCTCTTCCGCGATTACTTTGCCTCCAATTATTTTATAAACTATACAGAAATTTTCTTAAATTTCGCGATGAAGAATGCTTCCATAAATTCATTGGGCATAATTCGCCTTGTAAAACGGCAGACAGGAGAAAGATTCTTGTCATTAAACCGAACGAGGCCCTTAAAAGCATTGTTTAAAGGGATGTCCATCGGCACAACTTCAATTTTGTCTTTAAATTTATTAACAAACCAATCCACGACACCTTCATTCTCCTCCGGAGAAAATGTGCAGGTAGAATAAACAAGAATGCCGCCTTCTTTTAATGTAAAAAAAGCCGAATGCAGCAAAGTCCTTTGTTTGTGCATAAGCTCTTTGACTTTTCTTTCGTTCCAATATTTATAACTCCGGGGATTATTGAGCTCAAACAAGCTCTCTGCGGAGCACGGCGCGTCCACAAGAACCTTGTCGAAATATTCAGGGAACTTCTTTCTTGCCCAAAATCCGTCCTGAGCAAAAGTTTGCACATTATTTGCTCCCTGAATCTTTAAATTTGCCTCTAGCTTACAATGACGTATGTGCTCTTTTTCAAAAGCAATCACCTCTGCCTCAGGCGCCAAAGAGACTATTTGTGTTGTTTTTGCACCTGGCGCGGCACACATATCAAGCACTTTCTCGCCATTTTGCGGGGAAAGAATAACGGGTGGGAGCATGCTTGATATATTTTGCACATAGATCAATCCGTCTTGATAAACCGCTGTTCTTTGCAGCTCTCGCAGCGGAATTCTTGCAAGAAAAGCCCCTTTGGGAAACGGCAGCTCTTTAAAACTCACCCCCTCCCTAAGAAGCTCTTTTCTCAAATTCACCAAATCTGTTTTAAGATAATTTATCCTAAATGACGTTGGTTTTTTTATAAGAAAAGTGTTAAGCACGTCCTGAAAATGGTTAGGATATATTTTGCTTAGTTTCTCAATAAAACCTTTTGGAAGTTTAAAAAATATTTCTCTCATTAAATAGAACCTCCTTGGTCGTAGAAGCGGATGCCCGCGGATATTGACGCGGATTTACGCAAACGAGTTGCTGGCGTTTATCCGCGTTTAGATCCGCGGCAATCCGCTTCTATTTTAATTTACGTTTCATTATAACAGCTATCAACACGGCAATCCCAAAATAAACAAGCGTAAGCATAGACATAATACTATTTTCGCGATAATATGCCATCATTTTTTCCATAGAAAAACCGCCGATAGCGGCAAGAATAAATTGTATCCAGAATATCCTTAAAGGTGAGCCGAGAAGAACTGCCCAGATATACTTTTTAAATGAAACTTTGCTCAACCCAAAGCTGACGTCTAAAATCCTAAAAGGAACCAGGGGAACAAAACGAAGTAGAAATATCCATCCAAAGCTTATATTGGAAAGCTTCTCGTAAAGCTTATGGAATTTTCCCTTAAGCACCCTCTCGACAAACGCCATGCCAAATAATCTGCTTAAATTAAAAAATATAAAAGCATTTATTGCTTCTGCTATATATATGAGGAAAGTGCTGATATATGCGCCGAAGATGACCGCGCCTATCGGCTTAAGCAGGTCTTTAACATCCGCAAAGAAAACGAAATTAGCCAGGACATACAATATCACAAAAACTATCGAGGAGTATACATATGGTATGTTTTTCAAGGTTGTTTTTATTTGTTCTATATTCTCCGAAAGCACCCCCCCAAGCCAAATAATCAGAGAAATGAAAGCCAAGAAAACAATTATCTTTAAAGACGTTTTTAGGATATTTTTTGTTTTTTGGGCCATATTTTAATTCACCTCCATGCTGCAACCAGCTGTCCGCAGGCAGCATTAATGTCCTGGCCGCGGGATTTTCTTAAGGTGAAGAATACGCCGGAATTTTTCAGTTCATCACAAAAATCCTTTGTTTCTTCTTGATTCGACTGGCTGAATTCCAGAGACGATTTATTGAAAGGGATTAAATTAATTTTACAATTTATGCCGTGCACGAGCTTAATGAGCTTACGCGCATCAAACTTGGTTGTGTTTAAGCCATGGATCAAAGCGTATTCAAAAGTAACCGGATATTGCTCGATTTTTGAGAAATTTTCTACGGCAGTGATTAATTCTTTTAGAGGGTATTTTTTATTTACCGGCATTATTTTTGAACGTATCGCGTCATCCGCTGAATGCAAAGAAACCGAAAGTTTTATGCCAAGTTTTAACTTAGCAAGCCTTTCTATCTCCTCCACCAGCCCGCAGGTTGAGACGCATATCCTTCTTTTACCAAAACCGATACCCGCTGGTTCTTTAAATATCTCTATAGCTTTAATTACGCTTGAAAAATTATCGAGGGGTTCACCTATACCCATAAAAACCAGATTTGTTATTTTAAAAGGAAGAATCGCAATAGCTGCTTCTAAATATTGATTTACTATTTCACTCGTTTCAAGGTTTCGTTTAAACCCCAGTTTACCGCTCAAACAAAATTTGCAATTAAATTTGCAGCCAACCTGGCTGGAAACACAAAGCGTGCCGCGGCTTTCCTCCGGGATAAAAACAGATTCTATCCGGCCTTTGTCTTCTAACGCGAAAAGGAACTTTTGCGTTTCGTCTTTTGAGAGTTCTTTTTTTATCGTTTCTGGTTTTGAGAAATAGAATTTTTCTTCCAATAAAGCTCTCATTTCTTTGGAGATATTGGTCATCAGAGAAAAATTTTCTACTCTTTTTTCGTATAACCAGGAAAAAATTTGCTGAGCCTGGTATTTAGCAAAATTTTCGGAAACAAAAAGATCCTTCAATTCCTTTAAAGTATAGTTTTTTAGATCGATTTTTTCATGCATGGTTTTTACACTAATGGCCACTATTTTTTATTCGTGGTAATTCGTGTCCTCAGAAAGATAGGGCGAGTTCGGTATTATCTTTGGAATTGATTAGCTTAACCGTACTGGGGGTTATTTCTTTTACCTGTAAATCATCTATCATATCAGAAACTCGTAAATTCTTGCCGTTAATGACCGCCTGAGGAACTTCTTTGTCATAAACTATGCCTTGGAGCAGGTATACTCCGGCAGGGAAAACACCTTCTTTCTGCGTTTTAGGCTCAGTGATACTGAGCTGTTTATCTTGAATAAAGTTTCTTTCTGCTTGTTTGTATTTATCTGCTGCTACAGGGCTGGCAGGAATCATCCTCATTGACGAGTTAAAAGAATATTTCGGCACAACAAAGACCACGACAATAATCAAAAGCGCAAGAAACATAAAAAATAAAGTTTTATTATTTTTCGGTTTTGGTTTCCTTGCCGCAATAACCTGGTCTATAGTTTTAGACTCAAGGTGGACACCCCCCTCTTTGGAGCGCTCCACTTTTTGCAAAGCTTCGTAAATTATACTCATTTTAATTCCTTTAATGAGCACAGTATTTTTTCAAGCCACTAGTGGCGTAGAAAAAATACTAGTGCGAATTAACCCCGACGAGACCGTCAAAATTATCGAAGACCCTCTGGGATTTCCTGCTTCAGGCAGGAAATCCCGAGGACTTAGTCCCGGAAATTCCGAAGGAATTTCTCGGGGGAATTTTGACGTATATAGCCGAGTCGGGGCAATAAGCAGACGACTTATGGAGCTACGGCGAACATAAGTCGTAGCCCGAAGGGTGTCTGCGAATTGAACCCAGCACTTATTTTTGTAAAAGTGCTGAGTTAAAAATACCTAATAATTTGCTATCAAAATTTTTTACCCTTATCTATCCTCTACAAAAATAAGTGCTGGGTCAAATTCAGCTACGCAGCTTTTCGTCGCTTTTGGCTTGGAAAGCTGCTGCTTCATTTGAGTTCTTCTATACATGCCCTAAAAATTTCGGCGTCGAAAACCTTCTTGTCTTTCACAAATCCGCAAAGCATAGCCCTGTCGCAAAGCGCATTTATGAGGCGCGGTATGCCTCTTGAGAATTCGTAAATTAATTTATAGCCTTCAGGCATAATTTCTATATCGATTTGCCCGGCGACTTTTAAACGAAACTCGACATAGCTTTTAATCTCTTCCTCGTGCAGCGGACAAATGTTATATTTTACGCAAATTCTCTGCTGGATTTGCCTTAAATTAAACTGGCTTAATTTCTCTTTCAACTCTGGTTGACCGACAAGAATTATCTGTAAAAGCTTTTCCTGGGAAGTTTCTAAATTAGAAAGGAGTCGTATCTGTTCAAGCTGGCGGGAGGTAAGATTCTGCGCTTCATCAATAATTAAAACAGCATTGCCGCCTTTTGAATTTATATCTACCAAAAAAGCATTCAGTGTTTTTATTATGTCCAGACGGGTTTTTTTCTCTAGCGTTAGCCCAAAATCCTCGACAACAGCCTGCAATAATTGGACTTCACTAAAATAAGGATTAAGCACAAGCGAAGTTTTGACCTGAGGCTCAAGTTTGGTAAGTAAAGTCTTACACAAAGTTGTCTTGCCGGTTCCTACCTCGCCGGTAATAAGCATAAGTCCTACCTTTGAAGAAATACCGTAAAAAAGGCAGGAAAGAGCTTCTTTGTGGGAATTGCTTTCAAAAAAGAATTGAGGATTGCTGGTTATGGTGAAAGGAAAGGCATTTAAGCCGTAAAATTTTTCATACATTGGCTTATTAGAATTTAGATATTAGCTTTTGTGGATTTACCACTTCCTGAGAAACAACTTCTCCGGGCTTTAAGACGTGCACAGTGAGAAAAATAAGTAAATCTATTTTTTCCAAATCATACGTATCCCGGCCAAAAGCCCACCCGATCAAAGGCAGGTCTTTTAAAACAGGTACGCCTGTTCTTGACTTTGATCTTACATCTTTGAGCAGGCCGCCTATAACTATTGTCTCTCCATCTTTTACAAACACCTGGGTTTGAGCCTCTCTGGTTAATATTATCGGATACTCCGCGAGAATTGTGGTTCCGCTTTGAATTTTACTTGTCCCGTTTTGGCTCGAAACTACAGGATGAACAATCATATTTATAAAATTATCGGCTTCTCCGCAAATTTGAGGCACTACATTAAGCTGTATGCCTATATCCTGATATTTTTCCAAAGAACCACCTATAATCTGAGAGCTCTGCTCACTTACCTGTGTCCTTATTATCGGAAATTTTGTTCCCACCATAATAGAAGCTTCCTGGTTATTAATTGTAAGTATGGTTGGAGCGGAAATTGTATTAGCTTTCACGTTTTCCTCAAGAGCGTGCATAACAACTTCAAATTGCGCGCCGGTTAAATTCTTAAAATCTAACTTTAATCCCGTATTATTAGCATTAATCCCTGTGGCTTTTGGGACAAAGTTTGAAGGCGTCTGGTCTGAGAGGCCATGGCCGCCAAGAGTCCTTGCGCCGTTTGCGTCAAGGTTGAGTTGTTGAAAAGCAAAATCCGCGGCGGAAGCGCCGGTTGAACCACTCCCCCAGCTAAAACCTATATCACGCAAAAGGTCCCTGTCAACTTCCATAATTTTCGCTTTTATCATAACCTGTTTAGGCATAATATCTAATTCTTTGAGCAATTTTCCTATCTCATCCAGGTTCTTTGATATGTCTGAAATAACCAGAATTTTTGTGCGGGAAACCTGGCCATCCTGCGATCTTTTTCTTTTGGCGACATCGTCTCCAAACTCCCAGCCGGCTTGCCCTGTTGACTCAAGGACAGAAACTCTTCCTGAGGGAGAGAGCAAAGACTGCACGGCTTTTTTGGCATCGTTTGCATCAAGATACCGTAATTTAAATACCTTGAGGGTCGGCACCTCAACCTCCTGCCGCTCTTTCTCTTGAATATCCCTTGATTTTATCTCGTCTCCTGTCGCGACAAGGATTATATTATCGCCAATCCACCTGTAACTATATCCATAAGCGTTTAATACGGCTTTTAACGCGGTCTGCCAATCTATATTTTCTAAATTTACACTGACCAACCCTTCAACCTGCGGGCTGATTACAACATTTACCCTATTACCATCTTTTATGGCTTTTTGCGCTATAGACTGCAATACTACTTTGATGTCGGCATCTTTAAATCTGATAACAGGTATTATTTCTTCCTGGGCGTTGATAGAAGACAGGGGACAGAGAACAGAAAGCAGAAGACAGAAGACAGAGGACAGAAAGCAGAAGACAGACAAATCTGACTTCTGGCGTCTGACTTCTGTCGTCTGTCCTCTGTCCTCTGACTTCTGACTTCTGAAACAGGCTATTTTATTTTTCATTATCTTCCTCCAGCTTTAAAATAAGTATTTCTTTATCTTTCTTTAAAATAACTTTCTTTATCCCTATCTTTACAATCTTATAATCACCTATTATATCATTTTCCTTAAATACTTCATCCCCTATAATAGCAACGCTGCCGTTTTTAGAATAGATTATACCTTTTACGATAAAGCCTTTAGGCCCGATAGTCCTTCTCACCAAGAGCTGACCGCTTTTGGTGACAAGCGGCGTAAGCGGATCCCTTTCTACTTCAGTAAAAGGGTACTTATCCTTTCTTGGCGCAGACGCGCAAAAAAAGGCCAGAGAAGAAGCAACTAACCCAAAAAATATTATTTTTCTTTCACTAAACCGCATATTACCATGTCTACTGAGTGGTAAGGCGCGCCAGACGCGATACGCAACTCTGTTACATCAAAAAAATACTTACTGTTTTGTATATAATCCAGAAAACTAGCCAAACTATGGAAAGAACCTCTCGCGCTTATTATTATGGGTAAATATTTAAATTTACCTAATTTGGTCGTTAAATAATCCTGCAGGGGAGCCGGCTTTAGAACCTTCACCTGTACATTAAAGTTTTTACTTTCCGAGGAAAGAAAAGAATATAGCGCTGACTCAGCCTGGGGCAATATAAACTTTGTATGCATCCCGCCTATTTCCTGCTTGAAAACTTCTTTCTGCTTGTAAAAAGCATCCCTGTTGGGCCAGTCTCTCTCAACCTGAACAAGTTCCTGCTTTAATTGGTTAATTTTTTTGTTGATGCCGGAAACTGCGGAAAATTCGGAAGACAAAATAGTAATTTCGATAAGCAGCGTTACTCCGATCATCACACCGATGATAATATTCTTGTCTATATTTAAGTTCTTTATATTTATGTTTTTTATATCTAGTTTGAACATCCTAAATTAAACTCCAATGCTTCAACGCCATTAAAATCAGTTTTTTGCGAATCCTTTATATTTATATTTTTAAAATGTGAGATGAAATATTCTTTTGCTTTAAGATTATTGATAAAATTTTCAAGCGAAACCAGATAATCTTCGTTATCTAATCTGACAACATATCCTTTTATGAGTAATGATTTTTTATTAAAATTCAAACTTTCAAACCATATATTTTGCGGCAAAGAAACAAAGATGTCGGAAAATATTTTTGCCATCTGGTTTTGCGGTGTTAAGATCTTCGTAAACTCATTCTTTTCGTTCCGCAACGAAGCAAGTTCACCTTTAATCACAGAAAGAGAGGCGTATTGGCCTTTCCATTTAGCCCATCTTGATTCATAATGCTTAACTACAGCTAATCTTATGAATAAAACTACAGCCACAAGCACGATAAGGCAAAGGATAAAAAAAACTCCGATAAGCATGTAATATGATACCTGCCGCAAGAGAACATTTTCTATCTTTTCTTTCTTTGGACTTAAATTTATATATATCCTATCCATATTCTACAACATTAAACCGCTTGCCACTGCTAAATTATTCTTTATATCGTTAAATTTACTGTCATTGATCGCGGATAAACCTTCTAAATTATCCAAAAGAGCGACTTCTGCATCCAAGTAATCAGCGAATATTTCGCTTATACCTTTTACCTGGGCCAATCCACCGGTAAGAAAAAGCTTTTCTATGCGTTCTCCTTTATTCATTTCGAAATAATCAAAAGAACTTTTTGCCTCTCTGGAAAGACTCGCTATATTGTTTTGAGATAATTCTAAAAATTCTTTATGGTTAGCGCTGTTGGCAACCCAGGCGTCAATATCTCCTACCGGAATCTTCTTTACGTTAGATAAAACACTAAGAATATCTTTTGCTCCGAAAGTTAAATCCCTGGTCATAAAAGGTATTCCTTTCTTAAAGATTGTAAGCGTAGAAAAATTATAGCCTATATCGATGGTTGCAGTATTCATCTTCTTTTCTTCTTTGTAAAAACCTAAAAAAGTATTTATTAAACAGATACTATCCAGGCTAATGTTCACAATATCTTTCTTTTCTTTTTCAAAAATATCTATAGTGCTGTTTATGAGTTCTTTTTTCGCAACTGCGAGAAGCAAAAACACTTCGTTTGCGGAGATTTCTTCAAGAATAGAAAAGTCAAAATAAACCTCTTCGGGGGAAAACGGTATATGCTTATTTAATTCGTAAAATAACGTTTGTTTTAGCTTCTTTTTGTCAAGCTTTGGGAAGGAAAAATACCTTACGAGGCTTGAGTGGTCTTTAAGAGAAATTTTTACCCGGTTGGTAGAAATTTTCTTTTCCTGCCATATAGCTTTTAAGTCTTCGGCAATATTTTCCCTGGGCCTCAAAAAGAAATCAGAAACTTTTCCGTCTTTAACAACCAGGCCCTTTAGGTAACGGTTACCTAAATTAATAGCTACAAAACTTTCGTCTTTGCGTTTTATTATGTTATTGAACAGCTGTATCATTTTCTGTTGCTTGTGTGGTTGGATTTTCTCTCAAAACTCCGGATTGATCTATGTAGAAATGTCTTCTGCCGGTTTTACCAACAGCTTCCGGGTCCGCGTTAAAATAAAAGCTGTTCATATCGTTAGAAGTATATATAAAAATATATCCTGATTTCTTGCCTGTGGTTGCCAGTTTTTTACTGATGTAGCCGGGGCCGGAACTCGATTCAAGAAGCTCAACCATAGTAGTCGGGTATGATTTATTATCTGTAAAATACATCTGCACCGCGTTAAATAACGAACGCATATTCGCCAGAGCAGCAAATTCATTGGAATCCATACGCGACCTGACAATGTTCGGAACAGACAAAAGAACCAGGATTGTGATTATGGTAATTACTACTATTATCTCTATAAGCGTGAGCCCTTTTTTTAAGGATTCTTTTTTGGGATAGCTGTGTCTTTTGAAGAGCTGTTGAAGAGGGTTAAACATAGAATTGATGTTATTTTTCATACTAGACTTTCTCCTTTTATAATAAGCACAGTATTTTTTTCAAGCCTAGACTGCCATAGGGGCAGACATGGCGCAGAAAAGTTGCTGTTTTATTTATATTATACTTAAATAATGTATTTGTCAAAATATTAATGAGGCAGCAGCTTTTCAAGCGACCGAAGGGGGTGCAGAAAAGCTGCGTAGCCGAATTATCCCCGAGCGAACAAAGTGAGCGAGCGGGGTAATGATCACATCACTTTTCCAAGCCGCTAGTGGCGAAGAAAAAATACTAGTGCGAATTAACCCCAACGCATCTATATACCTGAAAAATCTCTTCGATATTTTTCA
>JBAZGZ010000014.1:0-4743 GCA_041652615.1 Candidatus Omnitrophota bacterium
CGCCACTGGGGGTTTAAGAGGTTACTAATTCGTTACCTCGCCTCGCTGGGGATGTCAAAAAAATCTGTTCCATATTTTTTTGACGCTCGGCGGGGTTAATTCGCGCTATTATTTTTCTGTGTGGGTACACACAGAAAAATAATGCGCTCATTAATATTCTAGTTGCTCAAAAACTCTTTTGTCTTTATAATAATAAACCATGGAAGGCTTTTGGGAAGGCATATTTAGAAATAAGGCTTTTTGGGTCACCAACCTAAGTTGGGTGGTAGCTCAGAGCCTTAAAATCATAATCGGGCTGTTCAGAGAGAAAAAGTTCAATTTTAATTGGCTTTTAAGGACCGGCGGGATGCCTTCGGCACACAGCGCGGCAGTAGTGGCGCTGGCTTTTTCTCTTGGTAAAGAGCTCGGATTTTCTTCCCCGTTTTTTGCCTTGGCCGGATTCTTTGCTCTTATTACAATGTTTGACGCTCAAACCTGGAGGCGCTCCATAGGCGTGCAGGCACATATCCTTAACCGGATAATGGACGATTTGCATAGCAGGAAAAAAATAAGAGATGACAGGCTTAAAGAGCTTGCCGGGCACACCCCAACGGAAGTTTTTGCCGGAGCGCTGGTAGGTGTTTTGATCGTTTTGATGATGTATAGATAGGATAGAAATCCCCGCATATTAAATAAGATGATTCGAATCGCGGGAAGCTAAATTCATTACTCCGAAGTGCCTGTATACTCAAAAAATCTCTCACGAGAGTACTCGTTCGACATTTTTTGAGAGCACTTCGGGATAATTCGCGCTAACATTTTTTCTGCGCCAGTAGGGCTTGAAAAAATGTTGCGCTCATTAGGAGGTATTAGAATGAAACGGCCTTTTACGATAGTTCTTGTTGGTGTTGGTATTATCTGTCTTACGATGACAGTAGTCTTTATTGCGGCTAAATCAAAAAATACAAATCGGGATTCACAAAACCCTTATACAAAAGAAGCAGACATGGCATTTTTAAACAATGACTTCCTGGAAGCGCAAAAATTGTATAAGCAGGCCCAAAGCAATACTGATGATGTTGCTAAGTTAAAGGATATACAGAAAAAACTAGAGGATGTAAATATTAAAATAATCTTTTCACCAATTATGGATAAATGCAGCGTAAAATATACGGTTAAGCCTAACGATAGTTTGGGAAAAATAGCAAAGGAATACAATACTACCATTGAGCTTATAAAGAGGGCGAATAATTTGTCTCGAGATGTAATCAGGCCCGGCGATAAATTTAAGGTTAACAATTGCAAATTCGCCATAGTTGTTGATAAGTCTCAAAACCTGCTCTTTTTGAAAAACGGGGACGATATAATAAAGACTTATGTCATTTCAACCGGTAAAAACAATTCGACGCCGGTAGGAACGTTTAAGATAGTGAATAAGCAAACAAATCCTACTTGGTTTAAAGCCGGAGCGGTAGTTCCTCCGGATAGCCCGGAAAATATTTTGGGAACACGCTGGATGGGTTTTGATCTAAAAAGTTATGGTATCCATGGAACAACTGACCCCGACGCTTTAGGCAAACAGATTACTGCCGGTTGTGTCCGTATGCGCAACAGCGAGGTTGAAGAGTTATATGATATAGTTCCGGTAGGAACAGAAGTAACTATCGTAGATTAGTAGAGAGTAGAGGGTAGAGAGTAAAGAGATGAAAATAAAACCAGAAATTTTTAAAGACATCAAATTCTTTAGCTAAAGTAATGGTCATAATTTCTCTCTACTTTCTACTTGCTACTCTCTACCTATAAATATAATAAAAAATATGATAGAAAATCATGATTTTGAAAAACCGGTTGTTGAGCTTGAGAAAAAAATAGAAGAGCTAAAAAAGTTTTCTTCGGAGAAAGATGTCGATCTGTCCGCAGAAATAAGCAATCTGGAAAAAAAATTAAAAAGCTTGAAAAAAGGCATCTATTCAAATTTGTCGCCCTGGCAAAAAATTATGATTGCCCGCCATCCAAAAAGGCCAACCACTCTCGATTATATTAATCTAACAATGAAAGATTTTGTTCCTTTGTGCGGAGACAGGCTTTTTGGAGAGGACAGGGCTATTGTGTCCGGCCTGGCAACATTTGAAGGAACAAAGATAGTAATAATGGGGCAACAGAAGGGCAGGGACACAAAGGAGAATATCGCAAGGAATTTTGGATGCGCTAATCCTGAAGGCTACCGGAAGGCAATGCGGCTTATGCATCTTGGAGAAAGGTACGGTTTACCGGTGGTTTGTCTTGTAGATACCCCAGGAGCATATCCAGGAATAGGCGCTGAGGAGAGAGGCCAGGCTTTAGCAATTGCTGAAAATATAAGAGATATGTTTTATATAAAAACACCAATCGTTGTCGTGGTTATCGGCGAAGGCGGTTCCGGCGGCGCGCTTGGTATAGGCGTAGGCGATAAAGTTTTACTTATGGAAAATGCTTATTACTCAGTAATTTCTCCGGAAGGATGCGCCGCTATTTTATGGAAAGATGTCGCGGCAAGAAAAGACGCGGCAAAAGTTTTAAAATTAACCGCGCCGGATCTATTGAATCTGGAGATTATAGACGAAGCTATCCCCGAACCAGAAGGCGGTGCGCACAGGAATCACGAGCTTACCGCAAAAAATTTTAAGGAAGCACTTTCGAGAAACCTAAAAGAACTTTTAAGCATTGATTTAGATAATTTATTAAAGATGCGCTACGCTAAATTCAGAAAAATGGGAGTGTTTAAAGAATGAAACCGGAAACCAGTAACCAGAAACCAGATTAAAAATGAGGATACAAAGACTAATTATACTGGGTGTTTTAAAGGAAGGGCCAAAGCACGGTTATCAGATAAAAAAAATTATTCAGAAAGAAATGGGGATATTCTCCGAGCCGGAGATGCAATCGATATATTATCCTCTTGAAAAAATGCAGGCTGAAGGCCTTTTAAAAAAAAAGGAACTCAAAGGCGAGAAGAACCTCAACAAGTATATTTACTACATAACTCCCTCCGGTGAAAAAGAATTCTTTGAACTATGCAGGCAGATATTGCTTTCAGAGCGAATGCCTTTTGTGGAACTGGACGTCACACTTTATTTCCTGCCGTTTCTTGATAAGAAAAAAATATTACCCCTGTTACGCTTACGATTATGGTTCCTGGAGAAAGTAAAAAGGTGGCTGCTTGAAAAAGAAAAAGGGCAGAAAGAAATGCCTAAAAATCTTGCTTTGCTTATTAAGCATCACTTTAAGCTGGCCAGCGCTGAGAAAGAATTTTTAAAAGATATGATCGTGGCAATTAAGAGCGGAGAAATAAAATAGAAACCTAGAAGCGGATTTCCGCGGATCTATACGCGGATAAACGCATAGAAATAGGATAAGCTAATTATCTAAAAGGGAAGAGCCACATATTAAAGAAACAAAAACAAATTAATATTTTATATAAAAGAGAAAAGACCAGTGAGTATATTTCTAAATTCACTGATTTAATTACCGTGCGTAAATCCGCGTCAATATCCGCGGAAATCTGCTTCTATAATGATAAAATTTGTGGTATATTTAAGCTAACGATATAAACCCAGCCTTTCCAACGCAAAATATTTATTTGTAAAAATGTGGAAAGGTTGGGGTAAAAGGTTTATTATAAAAATGTTTAAAAAAGGAAGGGTGGGATGAACAAAAAAATTCTTATTGTCGAAGACGAAAAAGAGGTTTTGATGCTTTTGGCCGATAGCCTGAAGCGGTTGAATTTTACCGTGGAAACTTCCGCAGACGGCAGAGACGCTATTAAAAAAGTAAGTGATTTTATCCCCGATTTAGTTCTCCTTGATATCATGCTTCCTGAAATAGACGGCCTGGAAGTCCTTAAATGGATAAAGAAAAACAAACCGGACACTTTCGTAATGCTTGCGACGGCAAAAAAAGAACTTGAAGATATGAAAACCGGATACACCCTTGAGGCTGATTACTATATAACCAAACCATATACTATCGAGGAAATCTTAAAGGGTATAAATATAATGTTTTCTTTTAGGGAAAACCGTTTTAATTAAAGCCAAAACTTATTGTTTTTTAGCGCGTATCTAATAGGCATATTTAGTTATGCTTATGGAGGTAAATTAAGATATGGGAAGTACGAATGAAAGGGTAGTTAAAAAAGGTTTTTCTATGCAAGCGCTGAGCTTGAAGCGCAGAATATGGGTGGCTATTTCCCTGGTTACATTAATGCCGGCGATAATTACCTTTTATTATTTAAACGGATTTGTTATCTCGGGTATCACGATAATAACCGCAGTTTTAATAGTATTTTTAGGATGGTGGATTGTTTTTGAAGTTTTTTCATCGATTGTAAAAGTGTATTACAACTCCAAAAAAACTTTAAAAAATATAGGGGAAGATATGCCATCTGTGGCTAATGAGGTGCAAAGCCTGGAATCTATAATTGATATTCTTACTTCGAAGATGAAAAACGGATTGGAACAATTAAAAGATTTTAGCCAAAAAACCGAGGAATTAAACCAGGAAGTTTCCAAGAAGGTTTTTGTTCTTTCCACGATATTGCAAGCCAATGATCTTTTTTCAAAAGATATTCCTTCTGAAGAAATACTGACATTTCTTACTCAGCGTCTGAGGGAAATATTAGGAATGAAGATTTGTTGTTTTAGCTTAAAAGAAGAAACTTCAGATGTGTTCCATGTAATTTCCTGTTTAGGGATTGAAGCGCAAAGAGCCGAAGAAATTCTTGTAAAA
>JBAZGZ010000014.1:4753-15654 GCA_041652615.1 Candidatus Omnitrophota bacterium
ACTTAAAAAAATTGAGATTTTCGATAAACTAAACAAACCTATGAACTATTCCAACATCGTAAAAGAATTAGAAGTGAATGGCCTTGGAATCTGCCCGATAATTTCAAAAAACCAGCCAATCGGCCTTTTGGCTGTAGGCTCAAGCGACGACAATTTTGTATTCACCAAAGATGCTTTAAATATAATTAATTTATTTTCTCAGAATATAGCTCTTATATGGGAACACAAACGGTTATCATTAAAGATTGGAGAGCTTGAGGTGTCCGATTATCTTACCGGACTGTATAATAGTAAATACATTGAGAAAAGACTTGCTGAAGAAAGTATACGATGTATGGCCTATCAGCGGCCTTGCGGGTTTTTATTGATGAAAATAGCCAACTATGCCGATTATCAGGAAAAGTTAGGGCTTATTGAGGCAGAAAAATTAGTCAAAAAAACAGCCAAAATATTTAAAGAGTCTTTGCGGCCAATTGATATAGCCGGCCGGTCCGGGCCGGATAGCCTTTGCGCAATCTTAATAGAGAAAAATAAAAGACAATCGCAAGCTGTAGCTAACGAATTAAAGGAAAAGCTTGGGGAGATGTTTAAAGACGAATTAAAGGTAACATTTTCTATCGCGGAAAATCCTATAGACGGTACAACAGCAAAAGAATTGATGCTTTTTGCGCAGTCTCGCATCTAAAGCCAAAGATAAAAATGAAGTTTCCTAAAAAACCAGAAAAACCTCTTGGCCAGATCTTGGTAGAAAGGGGAGTTATTACTCCTGAGCAATTACACCTTGCATTAGCTTCTCAGGATAAAGAAGGCGGCCTCATAGGGGAAGTGATTGTAAAGTTAGGATTTGCTAAGGAAGAGGAAATAGCTCACTGTCTCAGCCTGCAATTCGGATTTCCTTACCTGCCTCTTGAGAATTATGAGGTATCGAAAGAAATCGTTAATCTTATCCCTAAAAATGTAGCCAACCATTATTGCCTGGTTACTTTGGATAAAATAGGCACAACTCTGACAATCGCGATAGCAAATCCATTGAATGTTCAGGCCATAGAAGATTTGGAAGATCTTACGCATTGCGATATCCAGATATTTGTAAGCACCCCTTCTGATATAAGAAAAGCGATAGAGAAGTTCTATTAAGAAAGAAACCTGAAACCAAAGTACAGAAACCAGAATAATAAAAGATGACGGAAGATAAACAATTAAATTCCTGCCTTCAAATTTATTTTTTCTCTATTCTGGTTTCTGGTTGCTGGTTTCTGTACTCTAACCGAGCGGAGCGAGGTTGAGATGTCAAAAGAAAAATTTACCGATTATCTATTAAGCAAAAATCTTATTTCCAAGGAAGACCTCGATAAGGCTCTGCTGATGCAAAAAGAAAAAGGCGGTTCATTGGTTGAACTTTTTGTAAAGCTTGGGTTCATGCAAGAAACGCAAATTTTAAGCGTGCTTTCAGCATACCTCTCAATACCTCCGATAAGAGTCCTCAATTTAAATATTGCAAAAGAAACTTTGGATCTTGTTCCGGAAAAAGTGGCGCAAAACCTTCAGGTTATCCCCATCGGCAGGATTGGTAATACAATAACAGTTGCCATGAGTGATCCTTTGAATGTTTTGGCAATAGATGATTTAAAAAAGATTACAAACTGCGAGATAAACCAGGTTATCGCCCCTTTATCCGAGATGAAGGAAGCCATAGCAAATCATTATAGCCGCGAGCCGGTAAGTTCAATTGAAGAAATTATAGGCAATCAGGATCTTGAGAATATAGAAATTATAAAAACCAAAGAAACAGTAGAAGAAGAAAATATAGGAGCTATTGATGAGGCTCCGGTTATAAAATTTACAAACACTTTTTTAAGGAAGGCGGTTTATGAAAGGGCTTCCGATATTTTGATTGAGCCATGGGATAAGTCAAGTAAGGTAAGATTCAGGGTAGACGGATTGCTTAAAGAAGCGGAAAGTTTTTCAGAAAAAATGCACCCTTTTATCATATCGCGCATAAAAGTAATGTGTAACTTAAATATCGCGGAGCATCGCCTTCCGCAGGAAGGCCGTTTCCGGAGTTCGATATTAGATAGAAATGTTGATTTCAGGGTTTCGATATTGCCGTCGAGCATGGGAGAAAAAGCAGCTTTACGAATATTAGATAAAGGCACTGCTCTCCTGGATTTAGAACTTTTAGGTTTTGAAGCGGACGTGCTAAAGCAAATCAAAGATGATAGCTTAAAACCCCATGGCTTAATCCTTGCCTGCGGGCCTACCGGTTCCGGTAAAACCACAACGTTATATTCAGCTTTATCATACATTTATGATCCCGGTAAAAACATAATTACCGTTGAAGATCCAATTGAGTATCAGTTAAAAGGGGTCAATCAGGTGAGTATAAATCCGTCTATAGAGTTGACTTTTGCGGCATGCCTCAGGTCAATTCTTCGACAGGATCCGGATATAATAATGGTTGGAGAAATAAGAGACGCGGAAACCGCCGATATCGCGATAAAAGCCGCTCTTACCGGGCATCTCGTGCTATCTACTTTACACACAACAACAAGCGCCGGTTCTGTGACACGGCTACTTAATATGGGCATAGAGCCGTTTTTGCTCTCTTCCACTTTAATCGGAGTAGTTACTCAACGGCTTGTCAGGACTTTATGCAATAAATGTAAAGAGAAATTTGATATGCCGGAAAATATAAGAGAAAAATATTCAATCGATAAAAAAGCTACGATTTACAAAATAAAAGGATGTAATTTATGTCAGCATACAGGATACAAAGGAAGAACGGTTCTTTGTGAATACCTGCCTGTTTCTTCAAAGATAAGGGCGTTAATAAGTTCAACTGCCTCAGAACACGCGATAAAACACGAAGGGCGCCTTTTAGGCATGCGCACGCTTAGAGAGGATGGTTTAGTGAAGATAGCCAAAGGTATAACCACTCTTGAAGAAGTTCTTAAGGTTACAGGGCCGGATGAGCCGTTATAATAATAAGTAGAGAGTAGAGGGTAGAGAGTAGAGAGATGGAAAGAAAACCAGAATTTTTTAAAAAGTTAAAGTCTTTAGCTCGAATAATGGTAATATTTTTCTCTCTCTACCCTCTACTTTCTACTCTCTACTCTTCTTAAACATATGAATATAAAAGATAAAATAATAAGTTACATAAAGGAGAATAAAAACGTAAATGAGCACACGCTTAAAAGTATAGAGGCGGCGGACAGTTATGAAAAATTTAAACAACTTATTACCGAAGGCCAGATATTAAGCGAAGACGAGCTGCTCTTGATTTTTTCCAAAGAATTCAAGATACCATTCTTAGATTTGAAAAAATATAAGATACCTTATAAAAATAGAGAGCTGCTTCCTCAGGGGATAGCTTTCAAGTATAAAGTTTTTCCCGTATGTAATATCGGCAACGTATTTACCATCGCGACATCAAATCCTTTAGATGTTATAACCTATGATGATATAAGGATAATTTCCAAAGCCGAAAAAGTGGATTTGATACTTTCCCGGGAAGATGACATTATGAAGGCCATAGGCATTCTGTATAAAACAGAAGAATCATCAGTATTGCTTGAGGAAGATTCTTATTTTGAAGTGGGAGATGCGGTTGAGATAAAGGATTCCCTTGAAACCCTTATTGATGAGAGCGAGCGCCCGCCGATCGTCAGAGCCGTTGATTTATTTATTTACAATGCTTTAAGGAAAAGAGCATCGGATATACATATTGAACCTTATCAGGATAGATTGGTAATAAAATACAGGATAGACGGAGTTTTACATGAAGAATTTAATTTTCCGAAAAAAAATCAACAAGCAGTGCTTGCCAGGCTTAAGATTATTTCTTCTCTTGATATAACCGAATCGCGCCTTCCTCAGGATGGACGTTTTAAGGTAAAATTCGAAAATAGAGAAATTGATTTCAGGGTATCGAGTCTTCCCGCGCATTTTGGAGAAAAATTTGTCTTAAGAGTTTTAGATAAAGAAAATTTATCTACCGGCTTAAGAAGCCTTGGTTTTTCGGAAGAGCCTTTAAAAATATTTGAAGAAGCTATTAAGGCGCCTTTTGGAATAATTGTTGTTACGGGCCCGACCGGAAGCGGTAAGTCCACAACCCTTTATTCAATAATAAATCAGATAAACACTCCGGAAAAAAACATAATAACCATTGAAGACCCTATTGAATACCAGCTGGAAGGGATAACCCAAATTCATGTTAATGCTGAAATTGGCCTTAGTTTTGCAAACGGCCTTCGTTCTGTGCTTAGGCAGTCACCGGACATAATAATGGTTGGAGAGATAAGAGATTCTGAGACGGCAGATATCGCGATTAAAGCTTCTTTGACCGGAGAGATGATACTTTCAACCTTGCATACAAACACGGCTGTGGGTGCTCTCACTAGGCTTATTGATATGGGTATAGAACCGTTTCTTTTAGCTTCTTCTTTGGTTGCCGCTACCGCGCAAAGGTTAATAAGAAAATTATGCCCAAAATGCAAAGAAAAAGATGAAATTGAAAAAAGTGTTCTTGATAAATTAAATATAGTCGGGAAAGGGCAATTCTTTAAGCCAAAAGGCTGTCCTCATTGCAGCAATACAGGTTATCGCGGAAGAATTGCGATCTTGGAAGTTTTGCTTTTGGATGATAAAATAAAAGAGATGATTATAGAAAGGCGTTCCGAAGATGAGATAACAGAGTATGCTACAAAAAATAAAGGATACAGGCCTTTAAGGGAAAATGGTTTTTTTCATTGTGTCGAAGGCTCCACTTCCATAGAAGAAGTTTTAAGGGCAACTTCAGAATGAAAAAAGAAACCAGAAACCAGAGTACAGAAACCAGAAGATGAATAATGGTAAGGAAAACTTCTATTTTGATTTCGAAAAATTAAAAGTTTACGAAAAATCCTTGGATTTCATCGATAATGTATTTGAAGTATATAAAGGTTTGCCTATCGATTTAAAATATCCTTTAGGGAATAACTTAATAAGGGCAGCTCTATCTATCGCTAATAATATAGCTGAAGGTAATGGTAAAATATCCAAAAAAGAGAAGAACCGTTATTTTAGTATTTCTTTAGACTCTACACGAGAATGTATTTCTGTTTTGAACGTGTTGAAAAGGCAAAACTTGATTAAGGATGAACGATATAATAAATACGACTAGATGGTAGAGAAATTACCAGCATGTTAAGTGGTTTGATTAATTCTTAATCTATGGTTTCTGGTTACTGGTTTCTGTAATCTGTATTAACCGAGTAAAGCGAGGGTATAATGCTGACTTTTTCATACACAGTAAAGAACAAGGAAGGTAAAAGTGTAAAAGGTACAGTAGACGCTGAATCTAAAGAAAAGCTTGTTGAATATTTTCAAAAAGAAGGCTACATAATTTTTTCTCTTGCCGAAACCAAAAAGAAAGCAAAAGTCTCCAAAGGCGGAGGTGTAAAGAGCGATGATCTCGTGATCTTCTCCCGCCAGTTCACAACTCTCATAGAAAGCAGCATACCGGTAGTTGAATGTTTGGAAATACTTAAAAGCCAGACAGAAAATGTTTTATTCAGGGATACTTTGGGCGCTGTATTAAAAGATGTCAGGGAAGGGTCGTCATTGTCAAGCGCCTTTGGAAAATACCCCAAGATATTTCCTGAAATTTATATAAGCATGGTTGAGGCAGGCGAGGCATCGGGGAGCCTTTCGGCTATCTTAGACAGGGTTTCCGTATATCTTGAAAAATCAAGCGCATTAAAAAAGAAAATAGCCTCTTCTATGTATTACCCGGTTGTTATCGTTTTTATGGCTATCGCCATAACCGGTTTTCTTATGCTCAAAGTAATACCTACATTTAAAAGTATTTTTGAAAGTTTAGGCGCGACGCTTCCTTTGCCTACCCGAATATTGATCGCGATATCGGATTTTTTAACAAAGAAGGAAAACATCTTCCTTATACTTATAATTGGCGCAGTTTCTTTATTCGCATTTTTTAAATATATAAAAACCGACAAAGGAAAGCGGCAATATCATAAAATGCTGCTTAAGCTTCCTGTGGTGGGAGACCTTATTAAAAAAATCGCCATTGCGAGATTTGCCAGAACTTTTTCCACATTGATTAAAAGCGGTGTATCTATAGTGAAATGCCTTGAAATTGTCGGTAAAACCTCAGGAAATAAAGTCATAGAAGACGCAGTGTTTAAGTCGAAAAAGTTTATTCAGGAAGGCCAGCCCATATCCGTTCCTTTGGAAGAAAGCGGTATTTTCCCGCCCATGGTGGTAAAGATGATCTCCATAGGCGAGCGCAGCGGTAAATTAGAGGAAATGCTTTCGAAGGTCGCCCAGTTCTACGAAGAGCAAACAGATACTATGGTATCCGGGCTCGCAAGTTTGATAGAACCTCTTATAATCGCATTTTTGGGCGTAATTGTAGGAGGAATCGTTATTTCTTTGTTTTTGCCGATTATAAAGATTACGCAATATATCGGCGGAGCGAAATAGGTAACAATGGTTACGGTAACGGTGACGATATTCTCTTCGAGGAGGCTTCGCTCTCCGTATCGTCTTACGGTTGCGCTTTACGGCTTTTAAGCCGTTACCGTTGGGCATAACCGATACGGGTTTTGTAACCCAAAACGTTACCGATATCGTGAAAACGGTCACTGAAAAGTAATCAATTAGATGAAAGCGTTTTCAGTAGGCTGATCTAATAGGAAAATAGAATTGACTTATGTTTTAGCATATGTTATATTTTAAATGAGGCAAAAGAGGGGTAGTCGAAAAATTGGCTAGTCCTTTGCAGTAGATTTATAAAGGGCCTTCATTTTTATCTTCTGCTGCAAGAAAATATTAACAAAAGGGGGTGAATTGTTATGAGAAAGGGTTTTACTCTTGTTGAAATCATGATCGTTGTTGCCATTATCGCTTTATTAGCCGCTGTTGCTATCCCGGGTCTTTTACGCGCAAGGATTACTGCGAACCAGTCAGCAGCCCAGGCAAACTTAAAGTCTATTGCTACGGCTATTGAAACTTTCGCAAGTACATCAGGCAACGGAACGTATCCTACAGCTGAAACGCAATTGACGAACGCAAATCCACCGTATCTGGCTCGTACCTATGGCGGTCAGACTATAGGCGGATATGTGTATGCTGTCACTGTTGGCGTAGGTGGGTACACATTAACAGCCAGACCATCATCTTGCACAGCTACTGGAACAGCAAGTTATACGGTAACAACAGGCGCTAATTTTACAACCGACGGTACATGCACTGCAGGATAATGATGACGAATTATTCCAGGAATTTCTTGCTACTATAGAGATTTCTGAAATTTAAGACCGCGGTAGTATATACCGCGGTCTTTTTTATATTGCGACTTTATTAAGTATTATATATCGTTAGAGTCAAGAATATTTGATGCCCAATATAATCAAAACACCCTCCCAACCCAGCAGTTCCCTTGAATTTTAACCGCAGAAACAGTTTCATTTAAAAAATAACCACATAAATATGTTTACTATTCGCGAAAAGCCTAAGTTAAGAGCGGCAATATTGGCGTGTTTAATATTAACTATTGTTTTTATTGCTTTCTTGCCGTCTCTTAAAAATGGTTTTGTCAATTGGGATGATGATATCTATGTGTTGAGAAATCCGAGCATTAGGGTTTTATCGTGGGTAAACATAAGAACCATATTCTTTTCTTCTTTTGTGGCAAATTACCAACCTTTAACCATCCTGTCTTATTTGTTTGATTATCAATTCTTTAAATTAAATCCTTTTTGGTACCACGGAGTCAATCTATTATTGCATCTATTGAACTGTTTGTTGGTATTCTGGTTGATATATATGCTTGATGGAAACATGGTTATCGCGGCACTAACATCTCTTCTGTTTGGGATACATCCGTTGCATGTTGAATCTGTTGCCTGGGTTAGTGAAAGAAAAGATGTGTTGTATTCATTTTTCTTTCTGGGGGCAGCCATTTTTTACTTGTATTATTTGCGGGAAAGAAAATCTATTAAATATTACTATTACGCTTTGCTGTTTTTCTTCTTTTCTTTGTTATCTAAATCAATGGCAGTGACATTACCGGGTATTTTATTACTTTTTGATTATCTTAGAAGAAGAATACCGGACAAATCAATCATTATAGATAAAATACCATTTTTTATTTTATCTGTTATCTTTGGAGGTATTGCTATTTTTTCCCAACATACCAACGGATCATTGATATATGAAGGCTCGAGAAGCTTGCTGCAGGTATGTTCTCTGGTGAGCCATGAAATTACGTTTTATTTAACTAAAATTTTTCTGCCCCTAAAACTTTCTTGTTTATACCCCTATTACGGAGGCAGTGATTTTATGTATTTTTTTATCTTTCTGACGCTTATAGCGGGGTTAATAATTGTGTTATTTATTTCTCGGAAACATTCTAGAAAGCTTATGTTTGGCAGTGCCTTTTTTTTGATTACCCTTCTTCCCGTTTTACAGTTGATACCTATGGGCGAAACGATTGTTTCCGATAGGTATGTATATATATCATCAATAGGGATATTTTATTGCTTAAGTGCAGGCTTAATGTGGCTATATACGAAGAAAATAAAATATGCTTACCTGAAAAATAGTTTACTTATTATAATGTTTACAGGAGTAATGTTGTGGTTAATTTTTTTAACCTGGAATAGATGCAAGGTATGGAGGGATGGAATAAGTTTGTGGACAGACGTCTTAGTGAATTATCCTAATGCCACTACAGCATATAATAACCGGGGAAAGGTATTCTTTGCGAGGGGGGAATTTGAAAAAGCCAAGTCAGATTTCGATCATACAATTAGCTTAGACGCGCAATATTACCGAAGGAATAAAGAAAAAGGTTATTTCTTCTATAATATCAATCTGGCCGACATGTATAATACGGCAGGCAAGCACGCGCAGGCGATAGAGTTATTAGAAAAGGCAATTCAGAAAGATCACGCACACATGTATGATTATTACTCTGTTCTCGCAGTTTCATACGCCTATGCCGGCAATGCAGCGAAAGCGGTGCAATTATTAGAAGAGGCGATACAAAGCAGTCTTGTCGATAAAACAGCATGTTACTATAACCTTGGCATTATTTATAGAAATAACGGCAGCTATGATAAAGCAAAAAAATCTTACGATGAAGCGATAAAGCTTAATCCATATTTTGGAGGGCCTTACTATGGAAGCGCTATTATTTATTCTCATTTTCGTGACTTTGAGAAAGCCGTTGTGTGTTTTAGAAAAGCAATAGAGTGCGAACCCGATAACGAATATCTGTATAATGATCTTGCGGCAGCATACTTTTCGTTGGGTAAACCTGCAAAGGTGATACCCTTGTGTAAAAAGGCTATAAGGCTTAATCCATCTTATGCTGCGCCATATGTTAATCTAGGTATAGCCTATTTTTCCATAGGTAAATATAAAGAAGCAACAGCATCTCTTGTTAAGGCCACTGAGCTTAATCCGAATCTCATGCAAGCGCATAGCAATTTAGCGGAGGTGTACTATTATGAAAAGAAATACAATTTGTCCATTGAACATTGCGAGAAAGCTATCGCGCTCGGAGACCAGGAGTCCAATAAATTACTAAAATTACTTAAACCTTACAGAGAAAGGCCAAATTTGAACTGAACTGTCTGCAATTTTTTTATATAGATTGTATTTGTGTTTTCCAGAAGAGGTATGCTTTCTAAAAGAGCGAATGTAGATTAATATTTTATAACCGATAAGGAGATAGTATGTTAAATGGTAAAAAAATTATTGTAGTCATGCCGGCTTATAATGCCGGAGCAACATTAGAAAAAACATATAGCGAAATACCAAAAGATATCGTAGATGAAATTTTACTTGTTGACGATCGCAGTAGCGACAATACCGTAGAAATAGCAAAAAAATTAGGGGTGGAGGTTTATGTTCATGATGAAAACAAAGGTTACGGTGCCAACCAGAAAACGTGTTACGGACTCGCTCTGAAGAAAAATCCGGATGTAATTATAATGCTTCATCCAGATTATCAATATTCACCAAAGTTTATAACTGCGATGGCTGGATTAATCTGCTCAAATTTGTTTGATATGGTTCTTGGCTCGCGTATATTAGGAGGGTATGCTTTAAAGGGAGGCATGCCTTTATACAAATATATTTCAAATAGAATACTGACACTGATACAAAATATAATTTTGCGCGCTAAACTCTCAGAGTACCATACTGGTTATCGGGCGTTTACCAAAGATGTGTTGTTAAATTTACCTTTATCAGAAAATTCAGATGATTTTGTATTTGATAATGAATTTTTAGTTCAGGCAATATACTTTGGTTATAGGATAGGGGAAATAACCACACCCTCTAGAGACACAAAAAAATCTTCCAGTATTAATTTAAGAAGAAGCATAGTGTACGGAACAGGTGTTTTATTGACGACATTAAAATTTTTGCTGCAAACATTGAAAATAGCAAAATTCCCGATATTCGATTTAAATGGTAAAAAATTATAGGATAGCGATAACGATTGAACAAGCTGGGCGTTTTGCATTTGTCTAGACATTGAATAATTACTTTATTCCTAGCCGATAATTACCTGCATTTTGGATAAGGTACATGAAGGTATGGTTCCGCCAGAGCGTAATTTCTTGATAATTGCCATTTTTGCACTATAATATATCATTATAAACAGTGAGAGGCCTCCGTAAAATACGAGAGGGATCCCTTTTAAAAAGGAAACAAGAATAAAAAAAACTAAGGTGAAAAAAGGTTTTACACTCGTGGAAATCATGATCGTTGTGGCTATCATCGCATTACTCGCCGCTGTTGCCATCCCGGGTCTTTTACGCGCAAGAATTACTGCGAACCAGTCAGCAGCCCAGGCAAACTTAAAATCTATTTCGGCCGCCATTGAA
>JBAZGZ010000015.1:0-15215 GCA_041652615.1 Candidatus Omnitrophota bacterium
GGCAGGAGCAGCTGAAAAGAAAAACACGCCAAAACTTTTAGTAGGAAGTGTTTCCGGGCTGACTGTTGGTGCATGGAATACTGTTTCTTGGACGAATACACCATTCACGCATATTTATGCTGTTTTGTGTACGCCTTCTGACGGCGGCGGATATGAATTTGATGCCAGAACCAATGGCACGACGAACAGCGTTCAGATCCAGCCGGATAGTAATGGCATGACTCTAACATTCCTTGTTATTGGAGACTAAGAGCGATTGACACTGCCCTCCTTTTGTGATAACTTACCAGTCAATTATGAAAAAAATGACAAAAGTTGGGATTATTGGCTGTGGGAATATGGGCTCGGCTATTGTCAAAGGGATTAGTTCTAAATATCAGGTTTTTATTTTTGACAAAGAAGCCGGTAAAACCAAAAATATAGCAAAAGCAAAGGTCACAAAAAGTATTTTTGATTTAGTTAGTAGCGCCGATGTTGTAATTTTGGCAGTAAAACCACAGGATTTTGAGAGTGTTTTAAGCGAAATCAAAGATTGTATAGATGGAAAACTGGTTATTTCTATTGCTGCCGGGATAAGTACCGGATATATTGAGAAAGTTTTAGGTAAGGTAAGGATAATAAGGGTAATGCCAAATTTACCGGCAAAAATAGGTAAAGGCATGTCGTGCTTGTCTAAAGGAAAATTTGCCAGTAACTCTGATTTGCTTTTTGCGAAAAAAATATTCAATTTTATTGGCAAGACGCTATTTTTAAATGATGAGAATATGATAGATGCAGCTACGGCTTCTTCTGGAAGTGGCCCAGGATTTTTATCGAAAGGAGTTTCTGGGAAGAGCTTAAAGGAAGCTAAAAAGATAGCACAATCAGAGTTTATGCCTTTAATGCTTGATACGTGTATAGAGATGGGTTTTACTCGTAACCAAGCACAATTATTAACAACGGCTACAACTACTGGCACTATAGCCTTATGGGAGACAACTAAAATTTTACCTGAGGATTTGGCCAAACAAGTGGCATCCAAAGGTGGAACTACAGAAGCTGGGCTAAAAAAGTTGAAAGGTAAAATGAAATTTTTACCGAATGCGATGAAAGCAGCGCTTAAAAGGGCGAAAGAATTATCAAATGAAGCAGCAACTTTTCAAGCCAAAAGGCGCCGAAAAGTTGCGTAGCTGAATTTGACCCCCACACCAACTTTTGTATTCGTGAGTGATTGGTGTTTGGTGGGTTTTTCTGGCAACATATCTTTTTGGAAGAAGTTAAAGATTGTTCAAAAGTTGGTGTGGGGGTTAATTCGCACTGTGATTTTTTCTACGCCACTACGGCTTGAAAAAATCACGTGTTCATTAAGGAGATAAATGGAAAAAATCGGCGTAATCGGCGGAAGCGGGCTTTATAGGTTAGAAGGCGTAAAAGTAAAGAAAGAAGTCAGCCTCGCTACGCCTTTTGGAAAGCCGTCTTCGAAATTTATTCTTACGGAAATTTACGGTAAAGAAGTTGTGTTTTTGCCGCGTCACGATAAACATCATTCGATTAATCCTACAGAAATAAATTACCGGGCAAATATTTATGGTATGAAAAAGCTTGGAGTCGGCAGAATTATTTCCGTTACTGCCTGCGGTTCCCTAAAAGAGGAGTATAAACCTTTAGATTTTGTTGTGCCGACGCAATTTATGGATCGGACGAATCAATCAAGAAAACAGACATTTTTTGATAAAGGTGTTGTGGCGCATATAAGTTTTTCTCATCCGGTTTGTGAAGAGTTATCGAAAATAGTGGAAACTTCCGTTAAGAATAAAGGCGTGACCGTGCATTACGGGGCTACTTATGTAAATATAGAAGGCCCGCAATTTTCTACTTTAGCCGAATCAAACCTCTATCGCAGTCTAGATTTTGGAATTATCGGAATGACCAATATGACCGAAAGCCGTCTTGCGCGCGAAGCGGAAATTTGTTATTCAACTTTAGCCGCGGTAACCGATTATGATTGCTGGCGCGAGAACGAAGAAACAGTCAGCGTTGATATGATTATTGCCAATCTCTGTAAAAATGTTGATAATTCCAAGGAGATAATAAAGGAAATAATAAAACAAATACCGCAAGAACGTACTTGCAGCTGCAAAGATGCTTTAAAGTATGCGATAGTAACAGATAAGAAGTTTATTCCGAAAGCGATAAAAACTAGACTTAAAGTTATCGCTGGTAAATATATAAATTAAAATTATGAGCGTATTGGTTGTCGGTTCAGTTGCATTTGATACTTTAACTACGCCTTTTGGAAAACGGAAGGAAATTCTCGGCGGTTCAGCAACTTATTTTTCTTTAAGTGCGAGATTTTTTTCTCCGGTAAAACTGGTTGCTGTAGTCGGCAATGATTTTCCAAAAAAGTATATAAAGCTTTTTGAAGATAAGGGAATTGATCTTCGGGGCCTTGAAATAGCCAGGGGTAAAACATTTCATTGGGAAGGCGAATATGATTGGGATTTTAATGCAAAAACGATTTCTACATCTTTGAATGTATTTGCCGATTTTAATCCAAAAATTCCAGTTGAATATAAAAACAGCGATTATGTGTTTTTGGCTAATATTGATCCCGACCTTCAAAACAAGGTGCTTTCGCAGGTAAAAAATCCGAAATTGGTTGCTTGTGATACAATGAACCACTGGATAGCGAGTAAACAGAAAAGTTTAATAAAATTTTTAAAGAAAATTGACATATTTTTTTTAAATGACGCTGAAGCACGCCAGCTTAGTGGTGAGAAGAATCTTGTGAAGGCAGCAAAAGCAATTATGAAATTCGGCCCGAAGAGGATAATTATTAAAAAAGGGGAGCATGGTTCGTTATTGTTTTCAAAAGATTCGGTATTTTCTATTCCGGCGTTTTTATTAGAAGACGTTTTTGACCCTACGGGCGCAGGTGACACTTTCGCTGGCGCTGTGATGGGGTATCTGGCAAAATGCGATAAGCTTAATGAGAAAAATTTAAGAAACGCGCTGATCTATGGAAATATAATGGCAACATTTACGGTTGAAGAATTTGGCCCATGGCGCTTGGCGCGGGTTACGCGGCCGGCGGTAGAGAGGCGGTTAAGGGAATTCAAGCGTTTAACCTGTTTTTGATGGATAAATATCCGGAGCGAAAGCCAAATCGATTGAGGGAATATGATTATTCACAATCAGGATATTATTATGTAACCATTTGTGTACAAAATCGCAGGTTTATTTTTGGTGATATTTCAAACAATAAAATGATAACAAGCCAATACGGAGATATAGCAAAGAATTCCTGGTTAGATTTGCCAAATCATTATAAAAATATCCAATTAGATGTGTTTGTAATTATGCCAAATCATATACACGGAATAATAATTATAAATAATCCTGTAGGGAACAGGCCTGCCTGTTCCGTTAACAAAAATAACAATTTATCCGTTATCGTTGGTTCGTATAAATCTACCGTTACAAAACAAATTAATCGTATGAATAATGTCGTTTTCCGATGGCAAAAATCGTTTCACGATCACATTATTCGCACAACAGATTCATTGAAAAATATACGTGAATATATTGAAAATAATCCCATAAATTGGAATAACGATGAAAATAATCCTGTAAATTATAAAGTAACGGTTCAGGCAGGCCTGAACCCTATAGTATAGGTCAATAGAATTTATGAATCAACCCAATTACAAAGATACCCTCAATCTGCCGAAAACAGAATTTTCCATGAAGGCGAACCTCTCTGTTTTAGAGCCAAGGATTTTGTCGCTTTGGCAGAAAGAGGATATCTATAAAAAAATCAGAGATTCCCGTAAAGGAAAAGATAAGTTTGTCCTTCATGATGGCCCGCCTTACGCAAACGGATTAATCCATATCGGCCACGCGCTAAACAAAATCCTTAAAGATATAATAATTAAATATATGGTGCTCAAAGGCTATGATTGCCCGTATATTATCGGCTGGGATTGTCATGGCCTTCCGGTTGAGCATCAGCTTTTTAAAGAATTAAACAAAACCAAGCACGATGTTGATATCGTTGATTTTCGTAAACGGGCAAAGGATTTTGCGCTTAAATTTGTCGAGCTGCAGAAAGAAGATTTTAAACGTCTTGGAATATTCAGCGATTGGGATAGGCCGTATCTTACTCTCAATAAAGAGTACGAGTATAAAACGATTAAACTTCTCGAGTATTTGACAAAGCAGGGTTATGTTTATAGAGGAAGAAGGCCGGTTAACTGGTGTTCTAGCTGCGAAACTGCTTTGGCTGAGGCAGAAGTCGAATACTATGATAAAGAATCAAATTCGATATATGTACTTTTTCCCGTAAAAAACGGTAAAAATGCTTTTGTAGGGAACGGTCGCGACCGTTCCCTACAGGAAAAAAATGTTTATTTCCTTGTCTGGACAACAACTCCCTGGACGCTTGTCTCTAACGTGGCAGTGGCTGTGCATCCGGAATTTAGTTACTCATTAGTCGGGTTTGAAGGAAAATCAGCAATAGTCGCTGATGCGCTTTTGCCTACACTGGAAAAGAAATTAAATACGACATTAAAGGTTATTAAATCGTTTAGAGGCAAAGATTTGGAAGGAATTGAACTTAATCATCCGTTTCTTGAAAGAAAACCGTCAGTTGTTCTTGCTGAGTTTATATCAAAAGAGGAAGGAAGCGGATGCGTTCATATTGCTCCCGGCCACGGCGCGGAGGATTTTTCTCTTACTAGGAAATATAATTTAGAATTTGTTATGCCGGTCAATGATAAGGGATTATTTGAAGAGCCGGCGGATTTTAAAGGAAAAAATATCGAAGCAGCCAATAAGCTTGTGCTGGAAAAATTATCAGCGAATAATTCTTTGGTTAAGCATGAAAAAATTACGCATTCATATCCGCATTGCTGGCGCTGTAAAAATCCGATAATCTTTCGGGCAACTTTCCAGTGGTTTGTGAATGTTGATCTTAACGATTTACGCAATAAGACAGTTAAGGAAGTGGATAATGTCCAATGGGTGCCATCCGGCGGTAAAGAACGTATGAAGGTGATGCTTATTACTCGTCCTGACTGGTGTCTTTCGCGCCAGAGGCTTTGGGGTATCCCTATCCCAGCCGTAAAATGTGTAAAATGTAATGAGGTTATTTTGAATGACGGCGTAGTCAGTAAAACCGCAGAAATTTTTAAAGAAAAAGGTTCGGATTCCTGGTTTAGCCTTAATGTTACTGATTTTCTTCCGCAAGGATTCAGTTGTCCTAAATGCAACGGTAATGAGTTTGTAAAAGAGTTCGATATACTTGATGTCTGGTTTGAGTCAGGAGCAAGTTTTTTTGCGGTTTTAAAAGATAACCCTGAATTAAAATTTCCCGCGGATATGTATCTTGAAGGTAGTGACCAGCATCGCGGTTGGTTCCAGGTTTCACTAATACCTTCTGTTGCCTTAGAAGGGAGAGCGCCTTTTAAAACTATTCTTACGCATGGTTTTGTAGTTGATGGCGATGGCAGGAAGATGTCAAAGTCTTTAGGAAATGTAATTGCCCCACAACAGACAATAAAGCAATATGGAGCGGAAATATTAAGGCTATGGGCTGCTTACAGTGATTACGCTGAAGACGTAAAGATATCGGATAATATAGTAAAACAACTAGTTGATATATATAGAAAGGTCAGAAACACCATAAAATTTATACTCGGCAATCTTTCCGATTATGATCCTGATAGCAATTCTATAAAATACGAAGAGCTCCTTGAGGTCGATAAATTTATGCTTGCGAAAACAATGCAAACTGCCAAAGCAATAATGGATCATTATGAAAACTACGGTTTCTATAAAGTATGCCAGGAGATTTTTAACTTTTGCAATCTTTCCTTGAGTTCTTTTTATCTTGACATTTTGAAGGATAGACTATATACTTTCTCTCCGAATTCAAGAGAAAGGCGTTCGGCGCAGTTTGTTATACATAATATACTCGATGTTCTTTTAAAATTAACTGCTCCGATTTTTTCTTTTACTGCTGAAGAGGCGTATTTGTCTTGGCAGAACTATAAAGGCAAAAAAGAATCTATTTTTATTTCCACCCTTGATGAAACATACCACTGCGAATGGGTGGATGAAAAAATTATAAAAGAGTGGGAAAAAATACTCGGGTTTCGCGACAATGTTCTTAAGGAGATAGAGCTCAAAAGGCAGGAAGGATCAATCGGAAGCTCGTTGGAAGCGGAAATTTTCTTAAAATTCAATAAAGAAGATTTTGATTTCTATAAAAACCGTAAAGATATCTTGCGGGAAATTTTCATAGTATCTGAAGTAAACATAGAAGAAGGCTTCCCTGAAATAAAAGTTGAAAAAACACGCGGAGAAAAATGTTTGCGTTGCTGGAACTATAGAAGCGACGTAGGATGCGATAAAAATTTGCCGGGTACCTGTTCCAGATGCGTTAAGGCCTTAAAAGGAGGAAATTAATGAAGACACATTTATCGGCGAAAGAATTAAAAGAATATAAAGAAAAGCTTATAAATCTTAAAGAAGAAGTGATGAGCAAAATAAGGGAGATTTCCGAGGATACTCTGATGAAGAGCCAGAAGGACATCTCCGGTGATATGTCAGGCTATGGCATACACATTGCTGACGTTGCTTCAGATAATTATGAACGTGATTTTAGCCTCGGGCTCGTTTCTGACGAACGAAAAGTACTTCTTGAGATTGAAGAGGCATTAAAAAGAATAGAAGATAAGAGCTACGGCGCATGCCTTATGTGCGAAAAACCAATAGTAGGTACGCGGTTAAAAGCGGTGCCATATGCAAAATGTTGCAAAAAATGTCAGGAAAAAATGGAAAAAGAAGACAACTTGTAGATCTTTCTATAGTATGTATTGCTGCGATTTTAATATTTACTGCTGATTTTTTTGTAAAGCAATACTTCCTGAAAAATCCCCATTTCCAGTCAGTCCCAATAATCAAAAATATCTTATATATTAGTGTGGTGTTTAACAGCGGCGCGGCTTTCGGCATACTTAAGGGCAAAACCACATTTTTAGTATATGTCGGTTTACTGCTTCTTCTTTTATTCCTTATGGGGTTCATTAACCAGAAAAAGAAGAACACGCTTTTCCTTATTTCTTGCGGGCTGATTATGGGTGGAGCGCTTTCTAATCTTTATGACCGGATTTTTATCGGCTATGTCGTTGATTATATAGATTTACGCGTGTGGCCGGTTTTTAATATTTCAGATTCTGCAATAACCATAGGCGCGTGTTTACTTTTCCTGAACGAATTCAGGAAACCTATAAAAACAACTAAATGAGTATTTGTTAATCGGTTGCGGTTGCGATACTCGTCACGGTTGCGTTTTGCGTTATACGTCAAAAATAATATTTAAGACGTAACCGACAGACGCAAGACGAAACGAGCCGCGCAACCGATAAACGTATAACGACTATGGAGCAAACAATAAATGTAGAGGCGAAACATCAAGGTGAGCGTCTTGATAAATTTTTACAGCAAAATATAAGTTCTTTATCACGGACAAGAGTAAATACCTTGGTAAAAGAAGAAAAAATTCTTGTTAATGGCAAGGTTAAAAAGCCAAGCTATAGGCTAAAGGAAAACGATAGTGTTGTAGTAAAGGTAGAAGAAAAGCAAAAAGATCTATTGAAACCATACGAATTTAAGGTTAATATTATCTATGAAGATGAGGATCTCCTGGTCATTGACAAGCCAGGCGGCTTAACCGTGCATCCGCCGCATATTTGCGCGGATAATACCCTGGTTAATGCCCTTGTCTACATGAAGAAAGAATTATCCGATATAAATGCTTACAGGCCCGGGGTTGTGCACCGGCTTGATAAAGAAACAAGCGGGGTTATGGTGCTTGCGAAGAATAACGCAAGCCATTTAAAACTTATTGAACAGTTTGCCTCAAGAAAAATAAAGAAAGAATATTTTGCGATTGTCTGGGGGGTAGTTGCAAAAGATCATATGGTTGCGGATCTGCCGATAAGCAGAGATGCAAAAAACCGGTTAAAGATGAAGGTGAGCTTTGTGCAGTCGAAAAACGCGTTTACTGAAGGTGATGTGAAAGAGCGCCTGCCTGATTCTACATTCCTTTCTTTAAAGCCGCGTACCGGAAGAATGCATCAAATAAGGGTGCATCTTAAATTTCTTGGTTTTCCTATTGTGGGAGATAAGAAATACGGGATAAAAGATAGTTATGATGAACTTTTTTTACACGCTCATAAGCTTGGGCTGTATCATCCAAAAAGTGAAAAAATTATGGAGTTTGTTTCTCCTGTACCGAAGAGGTTTACGGAATTTATAGAAAAACACCGCAAAATAAATGAGAACCGGCTGGGTGTAGGAGATAACTAAGAGAAAAAATGTATATAATAAAACCGTTATCTAAAGTTAAAAAAGAAATTGTTGTGCCTCCTGATAAATCCATATCTCACAGGGCGATTATTCTTTCTTCGCTTTGTGAAGGCCAAACCTGTATAAAACCTTTTCTGGAAAGCGAAGACGCAAAGGCAACCTTGGATTGCATGAGGAAATTGGGGATAATTGCTAACTCATCTAATGATTCTCTGGTGGTCAGCGGCGCGGGGATGTATTTAAAGCCAAAAGAAACGCCCGTTGTCCTTTTTGCCGGAGAGTCGGGCACGACTATGCGTATTTTAAGCGGCCTCTTGAGCTGTCAAAAATTCCCGATTACTTTTGAGGGGGCACCATCACTTTCTAAGAGGCCAATGGGAAGGGTAGTTCTTCCTTTGCAGCAAATGGGGGCAAGGATAAGCGGTACAGCGGGCAAAATTAAGCATACGCATGAGGATGTGATTTATCCCCCGTTGCATATTAAGCCGGCGGTTGAAATAAAAGGCGGAAGGTTTCGTCTTAATGTTTCCAGTGCTCAAGTAAAATCCAGCCTTATGCTGGCCAGCCTTTATTCTAAAACTCAGACAGTAGTTATTGAGCCTTATAAATCACGCGATCATACAGAACGGATGTTTAAGCTTTTCCGTGCGAAGATAAAAACAAAAGGTACAACTGTAACTTGTAAGTCAACCGGTAAATTAATATCTCCTAAAAAAATATTTGTGCCCGGGGATTTTTCTTCCGCAGCTTTTTTTATTGTCTTGGGTTTAATTTTGGAAAACAGTAAAATAGTCATAAAAAATGTAAATATTAATCCTACGCGCTGCGGATTATTGCAGGTGCTTAAACGCATGGGCGGTAAGATTAAAATAAAAAATAAAAAGAACGCGTATGAACCATACGCGGATATTGTAGTCGAAAGTTCAAAACTAAAAGCCACGGAAGTTGAACCTAAAGAAATACCGTCAATGATAGATGAAATACCTATTCTTTGTGTCGCATCAGTTTTTGCCGAAGGAAAAACCGAAATCAGGGGAGTAAAAGAATTGAGGATCAAGGAAACCGATAGGGTTTGGTCAATGGTTCATAACTTGAGCGAAGCAGGGGTGGATATTTATAATGCCCGTTATGGTAATAATGAAGAGATTGTAATTAAAGGCTCAAAATCCCCCAGGCCGGCTTCTTTTGTCAGCTCTTTTGATCATCGCATAGCCATGAGTATGATTATTTTCGGCATGGCTTTAAAAAAGGAAAGCGAAATTGACGATGTCGCCTGTATCAATAAATCGTTCCCGCAATTCCTGGCTTTAGTAAAATCCTTGCATAGATGAGGCTAGCCCGTTTCTTTTACCATAAAAATATATTCTGGGGCGTAATTGAAGGAAACTATGTCACTATTCTCAAAGAGCCGCCTTTTAAAAGCGTTAAACGAACTTCTCAAAGAATTGAATTAAATAGAATACGGTTTTTACCTCCCGCTGATTGCGCAAAAATCGTTCTTGCCGGTTTAAATTACAAAGATCACGCCAAAGAATTGAAAATGTCTCGGCCTCAGAATCCGATTATATTTTTAAAACCAACCACGACACTTATCGCGCACAATGAAGCAATAATTTATCCGGCAGGGGTTAACCGGCTTGATTATGAGGCAGAGCTTGCAATCGTAATAAAAAAAGAAGCAAAAAATATAAAGCCAAAAGATGTCTCGAAATATATATTAGGCTATACCTGCCTTAATGATGTTACGGCAAGAGACCTGCAAAAAAGCGACGGCCAATGGACGCGTTCAAAATCATTTGATACGTTTTGCCCTCTGGGGCCCTGGATAGAAACGAGTATTGACCCGCAGGATACTGCTATCAGGCTGTGGCTTAACGGAATCCTAAAACAGAATTCAACCACTAAAGAATTTATTTTTAATATAGATTATCTTGTTTCGTTTATTTCCAATGTGATGACGCTTTCACCTGGCGATGTGGTATCTACCGGAACACCCTTTGGCGTCGGCCCAATGAAAAAAGGCGATATTGTAGAAGTGGAGGTTGAGGGGGTCGGAAAATTATCAAATTATGTTGAATGAATTAACAGATGAACGTTTTATCCCAAATAGCAAGGGGGTAAAAAAATTAAACCGTTTCCGGAGAATTTATTTCCTGGTTTTATTGCTGCTTTTACCGGCTTGCGCCTACCGGCCGAAAATAATCGCGGAAAATATATCACCTCAGCAGATAGCCAGCGTAAAAGAACCCACCTGTCTTATAGGAGAAGAAAAACTTCTTTACGGTATTTCCTGGTTAGGCATACCAGCCGGCAGGATGAATCTGGAAGTAAAAGATATTGAAAAAATAAATGGCAGAGATTATTATCGCCTGGTCTGCAATGCCGGGCCGAACAATTTTTTCTCTTTTTTCTTTAAATCCAAATATATTTTAGAGACTTATGTGGACGTGGAGAGCGCGCTGCCGCTAAAGTCTTCGAGAAAAAGATTGCCAAAGGGGGAAATCGACGAGATTATTACTTTCGATAGAAATAACAAGATTGCGCAAATTAATGACGGTAAAGCTGTGAAAGAAATTGCTCTTACTCAAAACAGCCACGATTTACTTTCTTTTTTATATTATTTTCGTGTGCACGGTTTAGAATCGGGGAAAAAATATGATTTTGATATAGTTTACGGCGGTAAATCCTGGCCGGTAGAAATGACGACTCAAGGGTTTTGCCAACTGAGGTTGAGAGACGGCAAGCGTATCCGGGTTATTGCGGTAAAATTATCGTCGGCTTTGATATTGGAAATAATGGGTAATAAAGATCTGGAGGCTTACGTTAGCGCGGATTTAAAACGCATCCCGGTATTTTTTACCGTAAAAACTAAAATGGGCAAAGCGGATACTACTTTGATAAGTGAGCTTGATTTTTAACATTGTAGGTAAGAGTAACTTTTAACTTATTTAATGCAATGAAATCTTATACTGAACATCTTAAGTTTTGTACTGCTGATAAAATTGAATTTATTAATATTACCGGAAAAGTTGAAGAGATAATCAAGAAGAGCGATATTAAGGAGGGTTTGTGTTTGGTAAATGCCATGCATATTACTTCTTCAGTGTTTATCAATGATGAGGAAGAGGGCTTAAAAGCAGATTTTAAAGAGTGGCTTGAAAAATTAGTCCCGCAAAATAAAGAATACCAACATAACTTAACCGGTGAGGATAACGCTCACGCTCATCTTAAGCGCACAATAATGGGTAGAGAAATTGTTGTGGCTATAACCCGAGGCCAGTTAGATTTCGGCCCATGGGAACAGATTTTTTACGGCGAATTTGACGGCAAGCGGCAGAAGAGGGTATTGGTTAAGGTAATTGGGGAATAATTGGCACAAATTACCACGAATTTGGGGACGAATTGACACGAATAGGATTTAACAAGATATGCAGAAAAATATTTATTTTATATAGGAAAAAAATGATAGCCAAAACACTTCCCTTAACCGAGTTAAAGCCAAAGTTATCTAAGGTGATAAGCAGAGTTACAAAATATTTTGATCGCTATATTATCACTCGTCACGGTAAGCGGGTGGCGGTTATTCTTTCCAAAAAAGATTATGATGGTCTTTTAGAAACATTAGATATTGTTTCTGATATCAAATTAGTTAAGGATCTTAAAAAGGCAGAAGAGGATTTAAGGAGTGGTAAAAGAATTTCCTGGGAGAAAGCGAAATTTCTACTTTGTTTTAGATCGTTGAATACCGCATAATTTATCTTGTTATCGAAAAACGTATTCTTATCCAAGTCGTCAAAATTCCCTATAGACGAGAGGTTTATCGGTAGAAAATATTTTGATTTTAAAAGGGGGAAGGGTATAGTATAATAACAATATGAAAAATAATATTAAAAGAATAAAAACGATAATCGCTGATAACAGAAAAGCGCTGGAACGAGACTATAAAGTTAAGCGTATCGGTTTGTTCGGTTCTTACGCGAAAGGCTATCCCCGGAAAAACAGCGACATTGATATTCTTGTGGATTTTTACGAGGTGCCGGATATGTTTAAATTTATTGCGCTTGAATTCTTCCTAAAAAAAATGTTAGGCAAGAAAGTAGACCTTGTTACGCGTAAAGCCCTAAAGCCGTTCATAAAAAACGATATTCTCAGGGAAACGGTTTATCTATGAAGAAAAGAACTTCTAAGCTTTATCTAAAAGATATTTTAGATTCAATAAAAAATATTCAATCTTACACCAAGAAACTTAACTTTAATGAATTTTCTCAAAAGAAAATAGTTATCGATGCTGTTATAAGAAACTTTGAAATTATCGGTGAAGCCGCTAAAAATATTCCTAATGACATCAAGTCTTCTCATCGTGGAATTCCCTGGAAGGAAATGGCTGGTATGCGCGACAAGATAATCCACGAATATTTCGGTGTAGATCTTGATATTGTATGGCAAACAATTCAAAGCTTGCCGGATTTAGAAACGCTTCTTAAGAAAATCCATCAAACAAAATAATCAGCCATTCCTTTATCATCGAAAAACGCATCCTCATCCAGGTTGTTAAAATTGCACATAGGCGGGAGGTCTATAGATAAACACGAATATCCACGAATTTAAAACGAATTTCCACGAATGAATTAATGAAAGAGTTTATCTTTAGGTTTTGCAGGGATTATTATTTATTTGGGAAAATTATTATAGAATTATGGTTTATAAAATTACATTAGATACAAATTGTTTTTTTGAATATTTTGAACGTAATCCAGAAAATATTGAGAAATTAATAACTTTTCAAAATGAAGGCAAAATAGAAATCGGTATTACAACGAGAGTGCAGGCAGATACTTTTGGCAAAAGACAAGATAGTCCTATTTGGCAGCAAATAAAATCGTTCCATTGTGTTACAGTTGGTAGCGTTGGTAGGTGGGACGTTTCCTATTGGGACAGTGGTGATGTTTTTGGAGGAGAAGAAGAAAGTAAATTACAGGAACTAATCCAATCTTGCATAGGAAAAAACGCAAAAAAAATTAATGATGTAGATCACCTAATTGGGCATATTATCAATAAAAGAGATATTTTTGTAACAAATGACGAAGACGATTTCATAAAACATCGAGATTGTTTACAACAAAAATGTAATGTTAGGATTCTTACACTTAAAGAATGCATTGAGTTTTTGATAAGTTAAAAGATTGGGGGTTGAATGGTCGTCTATCTAATTTTATGTTAACAAGGTTAACCATATTTTTACATGTTTTATGTTTGTGTGGTGCTAATGTCCAGGATTGTGCACTAAATACATCTTATTTTTTATATTTTTCGTATTCTGCTCTCTAGCCTTTGGAATAAGATTTATATTGTATTTCCCACCCCTGTATTATATAATTTTCCATCGTAAACAGAGATTAGCATGAATTGAAAAGCGAAGATAGATGGGCAAAGTTCGATTATTTTCCTTTTATCGCCCTTCACCCTTCAATTTTCGTCCTTCGTTATCTGTGACCATCTGTGATTTCAATCTGTGATTATCTGTGGAAAAATAAAGAATTATTAAATATGGACATAGCACCAAGATACAACCCAAAAGAAGTCGAAGAAAAAATCCTTAAACATTGGCTTTCCGGCGATTTTTTTGCGGCAAAGGTTTCCGATAAGAAACCTTTTTCTATTGTTATCCCTCCGCCCAATATAACCGGAATTTTGCATATGGGCCACGCTTTGAACAACACAATTCAGGATGTGCTTATCAGATTTAAAAGGATGCAGGGGTATTCTGCTTTGTGGATGCCGGGGACTGATCATGCCGGGATTGCCACACAAAATGTTGTAGAAAAAGACCTGGCAAAACAAGGCCTTAAAAAAGAGGATATCGGCAGGGAAGAATTTCTAAAAAAGCTCTGGCTTTGGAGAGATAAATATGGCTCAACCATAATCAGCCAACTGCAAAAGCTTGGCGCAAGTTGTGATTGGCAGAGAACACGTTTTACTATGGATGAAGCCTATAGTGAAACCGTTAAAGATGTTTTTGTAAGGCTGTATGAAAAAGATTTAATTTATAGAGGCAAGCGCATTATTAACTGGTGCCCGCGCTGCAAGACCGCACTTTCCGATGAAGAAGCTGCGCATAAAGAAATAAATGGATGGCTTTATTACATAAAATATCCCGTAATAGACGTTCCCTGCGGGGAGGCTTCGTTGCACTCCGCACTCACACGTCCCACGTCACACATCCCACGTTATGTAGTGGTGGCGACGACGCGGCCGGAGACTATGCTTGGTGATACCGCGGTTGCGATAAATCCAAAAGATGAAAGATTTACCTGGCTTAAAGGCGCAAAAGTTATTCTTCCGATAATGGATAGAGAGCTAAAAGTTATCGAAGATGAGGTTGTTGATATCGAATTTGGAACCGGCGTGGTTAAGGTTACGCCTTCACACGACCCGGTTGATTTTAACTTAGGCAAAAAGCATAACCTGGAATTTATAAATATAATGAATGATGATGCCTCTTTAAATGAAATGGCCGGAGAATTTTCCGGAATGGACAGGTTTGAGGCAAGAGAAGCTATCCTGGAATTGCTTGAAGAGAAAAAACTTATTGATAAAAAAGAACCGTATAAAGTATCTGCCGGGCATTGTTATCGCTGTCATACCATAATTGAACCGCGCATGTCTCCTCAATGGTTTGTTAAGATGAAGCCATTGGCTCAAGCTGCGATTAAAGTTGTAGAGGATGATAAAGTAAAATTTCATCCTGAACGCTGGAAAAAAGTTTATCTTAATTGGATGTACAACATTCAGGATTGGTGCATCTCGCGCCAGATATGGTGGGGGCATCGTCTTCCGGTTTGGTATTGCAAGGAATGCCTACA
>JBAZGZ010000016.1:0-11219 GCA_041652615.1 Candidatus Omnitrophota bacterium
CTTCGATACATTCCGCGAGCTCTGAGATCCCGCCGTTTCCCGGCGCGCAAAAAATTTTATCGACCAGCTTTGATTGCGCTATTTTCCAAATAAGCGCGTGTTCCCTGCCGCCAGAACCAATAACTAATACTTTCATAATCTAATTAAAAAACAAAACTAATTTTAGGTTAACCAAGGTTAATCAATGTTAACCGAGGTTAATCTAGGTTGCCTAAAGATTTAAAACCAAGGCTTCTATTTATCCGCAACCTTGGTTAACCTTGTTCAACCTGGGTTAACCTTGATTAACTTTATATTATTTTCCTTCTTTAGATTGCTCTCTCTTCAGAGGCAAAAACCCAGCCATTTCTCCGATCACATTAACCAATTCGGTATTTGCCGGAACTACGATTTTGGCATTATTCTCCAATGACTTCTCAACTGCTTCTAATTTTCTTAGCACCTGAGCGTTGCCTACAAAATAGCGCTCTGCTGCTTCATTGACCAGTTTAATTGCCTCAGCCTCGCCTTGCGCCGCGAGTATCCTTGCCTGCCTTATACCTTCGGCTTTTTTAATCTCAGCTCTTTTTTGTCCGTCTGCGGCGGTTTCTGTCGCTGTAGCATAATCTATTGCGGCAATTTTTTCATTTTCCGCCTTAACAACTTTATTCATGGTTTCCTGAACGTCTTTCGGCGGATCTATCTCTTTTAATTCTGTTCTTACAATTTCTAAACCCCAGCTTTTTGTCTCTTCGCAAAGTGTCTTGTGGAGCTCTGCATTAATTTTTCCTCTTTCGCTGTTAGCTGATTTTAAAGTCAAAGTTCCGATTATATTCCTTAAGGTTGTGCGCGCAAGATTGACTATCTGCCATTGATAATTATTTACGTTATACTGGCAACTTTTTACGCTCTCCTCGTCAGACTTTACCTTAAAATACACTTGAGCGTCAACCCTCGCGTTTAAATTATCATTGGTAATTATTTCCTGCGGTTCCGCGTCAACCATTTGCTCGGTTGAATTGATTAAATATATATGTTCGATTACAGGAAAAATCCAGCTGAACCCCGGCATAGCAAAACGGTTATACTTACCCAGCCTCTCGATTAAAGCCCTGTGGGTAGGCCTGACAATCCTGATCCCTAAGAAAAATATAACGACGATAGCGGCAATAACAAACTTTACGATAGACATAACACACCCTCCTTTTTTTAGGTTAGAAGCGGATATCCGCTTCTATTTAAATTATTTTCATCCTAACCGGACTTTTTATAATTTGGCCTATTATGGATGATTTTACTTTTAGATCTGATAGTTTTTTAGATACGGCCTTGAAACACTTCGGCTCAATCACCAAAATCATGCCTATGCCCATATTAAAAACCGTATGCATCTCTTCCGTGCTGACATTGCCCTTCTCCTGGATAACCGTAAATATATCCGGCGCCTTCCAGCTTTTTCTATCAATAACCATCCCGTAATGTTTTGGTAAAATTTTAACTGCCTTTTCATAAAACGCACCGCCGGTAATATGAGCGATGCCTTTAATAGCCGATAGCGGATTGCTAAAGGCTGATAGCAGTGCCATGACCGGTTTTACATAAATACGCGTAGGCTTAAGTAATTCGTCAGCATATTTTTTTATGCCAACTTCACCTAAAACTTTCCTGGCTAGAGAAAATCCATTAGAATGCAGGCCGCTTGATTCCAGGCCAATAATTAAATCTCCTTCAGTTATTTTATTGCCGTTAATCATTTTATCTTTATCCGCTATGCCGACGCAAAAACCAGCCAAGTCATACTCATCTTGCCTGTACATGCCCGGCATCTCAGCTGTTTCGCCGCCTAAAAGCTGGCAATTTGCATCCAGAAGCCCCTTATGGATGCTCTTAACTACCGTCTTTAACACCTCCGGCTTAACCTTGCCGCAGGCAATGTAATCAAGAAAAAATAGCGGCTCGGCGCCAAGACAAATCACATCATTTACGCTCATTGCCACCAAATCCACACCGACAGTGTCATGGATATTTAAAGCCTGCGCTATTTTCAATTTGGTACCCACACCGTCAGTTGAAGACACAAGAATTGGTTTTTTATATTTTTTAATAAAGGGCTCTAAATCAAAAGGGCAACCAAACGCAGCCACCTGGCTCAAAGCGCTGATAGAAATAAAATTCTTTATGCCTTTTACAAAAATATCAGCCTTGTCAATATCTACTCCCGCATTTTTATAAGTAATTTCTTTCATAGATTTTATTGTTTTAATTCTAAACATCTAGGCCTTTACTCTTTACCTGTCCAACAATAAAGGCAAAGTTTTTCAGCAGGCAACCCCACCGCCTCTATCATATCTTTGATTGTTTGATAACGTAAAGTAGTGACTTCCAAGTCTCTCGCGATCCATTCTATCATTTCTTTATATTTTGGAGAATTATGATCTATGTATTCAGAAATTTCTTCCAGATCATGGCCCTCAATCGCGTGAATAGCCTTACGCGCCGCAAGCTCGTGAATACTTCGCGTGGAAAGACAGAATTTACAGGGAAACATTAAAGGTGGGCTTGCCGGCCTGACATGCACTTCTTTAGCTCCGGCTTCCCAAAGCTTATTTATCGTAAAATTTTTAAGTTGTGTGCCGCGCACAATAGAATCCTCACAAACAACTATCCGGTTATTTCTAATTATATCTTCTATAGCTATAAGCTTCATCTGAGCAATTAAATCGCGGGTTTCTTGAGATGACGGAGTATAACTCCGGCCATAACCCGGGGTGTATTTAACCAGCGGCCTGCGGTAAGGTACTCCTGACTCCATCGCATAACCAAGAGCATGCGCAACTCCTGAATCAGGAACCCCCGAAACTATATCCGCTTTAATGTCTTTATCATGCCTGGCTAAAGCTCGTCCGCAGCGCTCTCTGACTACCTCAACATTAATCCCTTCATAAGTAGAAGCAGGAAAACCGGTATATATCCATAAAAAAGTACAAATTTTATTTATTTTTCCGCCGGCCTTTTTCTCAACAATGCCATCTTTATTTAAAAGAACGATTTCTCCAGGCGCAAGGCACCTGACTACATCCAACTCCAAATTATGAAAGGCACTCGTCTCTGATGTAACAGCCATAGCACCTGGTTTTTTCCCGATAGTAAGAGGCGTGTAGCCAAAACGGTCACGAGCGGCATAGATACCCTCTTCAGTAAGAATCAATAAAGAGCATGAACCGTTTATAATGGAAAATAACTTTTCTATCCCATCTACCAGATTTTTGCCCTGTGTGATAATTTTTGCAATAAGCTCTGTAACATTTACCTGCCCGTTCTTAACCTCGCTAAAAGACATACCTTTCTCAAGCAAAGACACAACGAGCTCATCTTTGTTTTCAATTAACCCCACCGTAACAATACAGAATTGTCCGAACTTTGAATTTAGATATATCGGTTGTATATCGGAATCACTGACAACACCAATACCCATTTTTCCTTGTATATGGTGGTAGTCATCATAAAATTTTGATTTAAACTGGGTTTGAGCTATGCCGTGTATACGCCTGACAAAAGTTCCGTTAATGACCGCTATCCCGCCGTATTCCGTTCCCATGTGAGAATGATAGTCGGTTCCGTAGAATAAATCTCTTGAACAATTATCTTCTGAAATAACTCCAAACATTCCGCTCATTTTTCTTCCTTTTTTTTCTTCTTCCAATATGAATTTGTCCGCTAAAAGAAAATTTACCGGGTAGTCTCCTGACCAGCAGGCATTGCAGTAAGAAGAAGCCGGATGCCTGAAACATTTAAGCATGCCTTCGATGCTTAAATAACCTAAGCTATCAACTCCGAGATAAGTCTCTATTTCCTTTATACTCTTCTCGTTAGCGATCAATTTTTTTGGGTCAGGGAAATCTATACCATAAACACAACCGAATCTGTGCGGCGGGCATGATATCCGCAGATGTACTTCTTTCGCTCCCATCTCACGAAAGTTTTTAACTCGTATTCTTGAAGTCGTTCCCCTGACTATGGAATCATCAACCACTACTATTCTTTTTCCTTTGACAACTTCTTTCAGGATATTAAATTTAAGTTTTACGCCAAACTCCCTTTTTTCCTGTTGCGGCTGAATAAAAGTGCGGCCGATATAGTGGTTCCTTATTATACCCACTTCAAAAGGGATACCTGACTCTTTAGAAAATCCAAGAGCGGCCGAAGTCCCTGAATCAGGCACGCCGATAACAATATCTGCTTTTACAGGTTGTTCAAATGCAAGCTGTCTCCCGAGCTTTTCTCTGACTAAATGGACTGTCTCACCAAAAATTATCGAATCGGGCCTTGAAAAATAAACATGTTCGAAAGCGCAAAAACCATGCCGGTTTTTTGAATCAGCATATTTTATAGATTTTATACCTTCTTTACCAATCATCACCATTTCACCGGGCTCAATTTCTCTCAAAATTTTAGCACCTACAAGATCAAGGGCACATGACTCCGAAGAGATAAAAAAAGATTCGTCCTTCTGCCCTATCGCCAAAGGCCTGAAACCCATCGGATCACGTATACCGATAACCGCGTCTTTAGTCATTAAAACAAGCGAAAAAGCGCCTTTGATTTTCTTTAAAGCGCTTACTATTTTTCCTTCAACGCTTTGCTCTTTAGAACGCATAATAAGATGAAGTATCAGCTCTGAATCGGAAGTTGTTTGAAATATCGCCCCCTTATCCTCAAGGCTTTCGCGTAATTGCCTTGAATTAACCAGATTACCGTTATGCGCAAGTGCTATGGGGAGTTTATTTGAATCGACAAAAAGCGGCTGAGCGTTACGAAGAGCGCTTGAACCGGTTGTAGAATATCTCACATGGCCGATAGCCTGGGAACCTTTTAATCTGGCAATTACACCTTCAGTAAAAACTTCGCTAACCAGCCCCATGTCAAGATGGCTGTTAAAGGTTGTTGAATCGAACGAAATAATCCCGCATGATTCTTCTCCCCTATGCTGAAGCGAATAAAGCCCAAGGAAGGTAAGCAAACTTGCTTCGTTGTTGTTATACACTCCGAATAAACCGCAATATTCCTTTAAACGTCCCATTTTAATATAATTTTTAAGGTTGCGTTGTTCGTCATTCGGTTGCGCGACTCGTTTCGTCAATCGTTTTTCGGTTGCGTTTTAAATTTTATTTTCTTTACGTTCCACGTAAAACGCAACCGTGACGAGCGTCGCAACCACAACCGATTAACGCAACCGCATTTCAATAATTATTTAAAATAATTAACCCCATTCTTAAATATCTGTAACCCAAATGGTTCAACTTGTTTTTCCTTCCAGGAAGGCCATTGATATTCAAACATAAATCTTTCCGGATGCGGCATAAGGCCAAAGATTTTGCCTGTTGTATCAGTTATGCCGGCTATGCTATTTAAAGAACCGTTGGGGTTAAAAGGGTACCCCGCAAGCTTCCCCTTTGAATCCGCGTAACGCAAAACAACCTGTCCATTGTTTTCTATTTTATCCAAAATAGCTTTTTCTGCATAGAACTTTCCCTCTCCATGCGCAACCGGCAAATTTATAATCTCCGGTAACTCCTTTAACCAAATTTCTTCTGGTTTCTGTGCTCTGGTTTCTGGTTTCTTCAAGTACACCCATCTGTCTTCAAATCTTGCTGAATCATTAAAAGTCAGGGTAACTTTTTGTTTAAAATCAGGGTCTGGGAGGATACCTGTTTTCACAAGAACCTGGAAACCGTTACAGATGCCTATGATTAAACCGCCTCTGCCTATAAAACTCTTAAGCTGATCCTTAAACCAAAGCATCAACTCCAAAGCCAAAATCTTACCGGCACCAAGGTCATCACCATAGCTAAAACCGCCGGGAAAAGCGATAATTTTATAATCCTTAAAATCGCCTTCTTCCTTTATATGGTTTATGTGAAGCAATTCCGTCTCTGCTCCTGCAAGACGAAAAGCAAACTCTGTTTCTTTATCGCAATTAGTTCCAGCTGTTCTTAGGATTAGTACTTTTGGTTTCATATTTATTTTAGAAGCGGATTACCGCGGATCTAAACGCTGATCTACGCACGGTATTACGCTAGCGTTTATCCGCGTAAATATCCGCGGATATCCGCTTCTACCCTCGCTATCTAAATTCACTAAATGTTTTTGTCCAGGATTCTTTAAGATCGCTCAAGCTAAGGTTTATGATTTCTTCGCTTTCATTTGCATAGACCACAAGTTTCTCATCTTGAGAAACACAACCGATAAGCCCGAAAGGTAATCCTTTTAATTCTTTTTCGAATTTTTCTTTTTTATCGTTCGCAATCTCAACAATAAATCTTGTCGGCGATTCCGAAAATAAAACCTCATAATTTAACATATCGTTATCTTTTGGCACATCATGGAGAAAAATATTCGCGCCAAGGTTTGAACCAATGCACATTTCAGCTATCGCGACGGCGAACCCCCCTTCTGATAAATCATGACAGGACAAAACAAGTTCCTTGTTTATGGCAGTACTTAATTTTTCAAATATTTTTTTTGCCATTGTTTTGTCAACCTTAGGCACAAATCCCTCTTTTACTTTTAAATGCCTGAAATATTCAGACGCTCCCATGTGAGATTTAGTAAAACCAACCATATATAAAAGATTTTTTTTCTTTTTTAAATTCGCGCTGATTATTTTTTGACAATTATCCATTACGCAGGCCCCGGAAATCAGAAGAGTACCCGGTATTGAAATTTTTTTGTCACCAACGGAATATTCGTTATACAAGCTATCCTTCCCTGAGACAAACGGCACGCCAAAATAAGTCGAAAAATCATAAGCCGCTGACGCAGCCCGTACCAATCCGCCAAGCGTTTGCTCATCCTGGGGTGAACCCCAGCAAAAATTATCGAGGATAAAAGTATTTTTCAATATTCCCCCGACAGAGATGATATTGCGCAGCGCCTCATCTATAGCAAGCGCAGACATCCAATAGGGGTCTATATCCGAATAAAACGGATTTATTCCGGTACTAATAGCTACGCATTTATCGCTTTTTAAATCAGGCCTGACCACAGCAGCATCTGATACGCTTAAATTCTCTATGCCGTATATCGACTTAAGGACTGACCCAGCCTGGACCTCGTGGTCATACTGCCTCAATATCCAGTCTTTACACGCTATGCCAGGGGACGCAAGAAGCATTTTCAGGTCTTCGGAATAGTTAGTTTTTTCAGGAAGATTTACTTCCTCCTCTTTTTCCATTATCCAAACCGCTTTTTTCTTCAGTTTTGGAAGATCAAGAACAAAATCCATATCAATTTCACATACTTTATTATTTTCATAAAAAAGTTCAAGCTTATGCGTGGAAGTTACCTTTCCGATAACCGTCAGTTCCACATCTTCTTCATCAAAAATTTTTTTAAGTTTATTTAAATTCTCTTTTTTAGCAAAGAATACCATTCTTTCCTGGGATTCGGATATCCATATTTCGGTATAATTAAGGCCTCTATATTTGAGAGGAACTTTTTCAAGATTAACTTCAACACCATGTTCGCCGCCAAGCTCGGTAACCGCGCTGGAAAGCCCTCCCGCGCCGCAATCGGTTATGGCGTCAAATAAGTTCAGGTCTCTTGCACGTAAAATTGCTTCGGTCACTTTTTTTTCTTCAATCGCATTGCCTATTTGGACGGCGCTGGTTAAAAAAACTGTTTTTTCATCAAGTTCTTTGGATGAAAACGTAGCCCCGTGGATACCGTCTCTGCCGGTCTTGGCTCCGCAAACAATTACTAAATCGCCCTTTTCTACTTTCTTAAACGATTTATCTTTTGGAATAAGCCCCAAGGTGCCGCAATAAACCAATGGATTACCCAGGAATCTCTCATCAAATAAAACCGCGCCGGCGACAGTTGGGATACCCATTCTATTTCCATAATCCCTCACCCCGCCGATAACACCCTTTATTACTCTCTTTGGATGAAGTAACCCAAAAGGTAACTCATCGTATGCTATATGCCATGGAGAAAAACAAAACACATCGATAGAAGCAAAAGGCTTTGCTGCCTGACCGGTTCCCAAAATATCCCTGATTACGCCGCCGATACCGGTTGAAGCGCCGCCATAAGGCTCTAATGCCGAAGGATGATTATGCGTCTCCACCTTAAAACAAACATTAAAATCTTTATCAAATTTAACTACCCCTGAATTATCATGAAACACCGAAACGCAAGCAGGTGAATTAATTTCGCTGGTTGCCTTCATTATTGTTGATTTAAGAAGATTGTTTATGCTGGTTTTCTTAGTAATATCACCGGCATGATTTTTCTCCTCATAGTCGATCAATCCGCGAAATGTCTTATGCCCGCAATGCTCGGACCAAAGCGTAGCGATAGTTTCAAGCTCACAATCTGTGGGATTACGTTTACGTTTTATAAAATATTCTTTTATTATCCGCATCTCTTGGAGGCTTAAAGAAAGACAACCGTCTAAAGATATGTCTTTGAGCCTTTCGTCATCAGCATCCAGAATATCAACTTCTACGAGTTCGAATTTATATTTTTTACCAAGAAACTCATCAAGGCTTTCGATAGAAACGGCTTTTTCATATTCAAGTATATGTTCAATTAAGGGGTTATAAAGCAGCTGGATGCTTAAATCTTTTATTTGATCTGGCTTTAAATTTTCGAATTTATACAGACGGGCTATCTTGGTGTTTTTAACCTCTAACGAAAGGTCCCTTATGGCTTTTTCAAAAGACAAAGCAACGGGGTCGGAAACTCCGGGGTTATAGGTAATGATTATTTCAGCAGGATCGGGTTTCGCAGCGAATAAGCCTTTGCTAAGTGAGTATTTTTCGGTTACCGGATCTATAAGCAGTGACTCGGAAATATTTTTTATGTCGGTTTCGCTATTCGTTCCTTCGACAAGATAAACTTTGCGGCAAAATACTTTAAAATCTCCCCTTAGGCCTAAATCTTTTATTTGAGAAATTAGTCCTTGAGAAGAAACTTCCTCTTTAGGAAAAACATCTATTCGCCAAATCATATTGAAGAATGATTCTACAGATTAAGAAATTATACAACTACCTGTTCTGCTAAAAGATTACCGCCGGCCTGATACCGGGGTGTATTTGAGGCAATAACTGCAATTTATTTATACAGCACCTATTGCTTTTTGCCAATTACAAGTCCCGCTCTTTTGTAAATCTTATCGATATTATTCAGATAACTATAGGGATTAAAAATTTTTTCTATTTCGCCCTTAGCAAGATATTTGTTTATTTCCTTATCAGCCAGAACTTCCTTTTTAAACGTTGAGTTACCGTTGATGACTTTTAAAGAAATCGCCTGGACAATGTCATATGCAGTCATTCTCGCAAGGCCCTTTTCCATAAGTTTAAGTAATATTTTCTGCGAATAGATAAGCCCCCGGTTTAGCTCCATATTCCTTAACATATTCTGCGGATTAACTTTTAAGCCTTTTATGACCTCTTCTGTCTTCTTAATCATGTAGTCGGTAATTATAGTTGAATCCGGTATGATTACCCTTTCGACGGAAGAATGAGAGATATCTCTTTCATGCCAAAGATTAATATTCTCAAAAGCCACAAGCATATTACCCCTTAGCAATCTGGCGAGGCCGGCAATCCTTTCGGAAATAATCGGGTTTTGCTTGTGCGGCATAGCGCTTGAACCTTTTTGCCCCTCATAGAACGGCTCTTTTGCTTCATCCACTTCAGTGCGATGCAAGTGCCTTAGTTCAGTAGCAAATCTTTCCAAGCTTGAACCAATCAAAGAAAGTATCGAAAGATAATAAGCAAACCTTTCCCTCGAAACAATCTGAGTTGAAATTTTTGCGTAATTTATACCGATTTTTTTACAGATATAAGTTTCGATTTCCGGCGAAAAATGCGCGAAAGTACCGACCGCTCCGGAAATTTTTCCACAAGCTACATATTCCAGACTTTTTTTAAGAAGATCGTATTCATATTTTAAATCATTGTAAAGATAAACAAATTTAAGGCCGAAGCTGTAAACCTCAGCGTGCACGCCATGAGTTCTGGCCACGCACAATGTGTCTTTGTGTTTTAAGGCTTTTCCCTTAACTGCTTTTATCAATAGATCAAAATCTTTTAAAATTATTTTTGTCGCGTCTTTTATCTGCCAGGCCAAAGTTGTATCAAGCAGGTCCGATGAGGTCATTCCGGAATGCAGGTACCGGGCACTTTGACCTATTTCGGAAGATATGCTTTTTATAAAGGCGATAATATCGTGGTGGGTTTTTTCCTCTATCTTTTGTATGCTTTTAAGAGAGATTTTTGCTTTTCTTATTTTTTTAGCGTTTCCCCCGGGGATTTCCTTGCGGATTTCCTGTGCTTCGCAAAGAAGCGCTTCGATTTCTAAAAAGCGCTTGAATTTTTCTTCATCACTCCAGATTTTGCCAATCTCTTTGGGGGTATATCTTTCAATCATAATTTCATGAATTAGTTGGATTTTGTTAACTTTGGTGAACCCAGCCCTTTCATACCTATGAATAATTTTATTTAAGGTAAAAATGGCTGGGTGAATTTTTATAATACCAGAATACGGTTATTAAGTCAACCAAAATGAGGCGGAAAATTTTTCATTTCAACGCAGATATTCGCAGATGCAACGCAGATGGTCGCAGATGATTTATCTGCGGAAATCTGCGTTTTTGCGCGAGAATCTGCGCAAAAAAAACGCCCCGCTCTTTTAAGAAACGGGGCGTTATTTGCATTATTCAAAATTTATCCGCAAGTTATCGAAATAGTAGTTTGTAGTTTGTCGAAGTAAAGACTATGTTTTCCTTTAAACTAACTACTAACTACCAACCACTAACTACTTTTCTATAATCCGCTATCCCAGTTTTTTTTCTCAAATCCATCCCAAGGATCTTTTTCCGATAAAGGATAGCCATAGTTTGCTACGTCACTGGGAAGAAAGAATGTAACGGTCTCATAAAGGCCTGAAGCAATTCTGCCAAGAGGATATACTATTGCTTTCGCAAGAGCCTTTATTGGCTTATCCTGACTGAATCCTTTCCCTAGCTGGCCGGGCAAATCAAATATTCCAAAAGCAGCGTTAATCACGCCACGCTGTAGTTTTTTGCCAACAGGCTTGATGCCGTTATTAAGAAGAGAATATTGCGTGCCTTCATCCCAAACATTCTTGCCATCTAAAGGTATGCCTATACCTTCATTGGTCTTGGGATTTGGCAGTGGAAATGTCGCAACTTCGTATACTCCGGCTAC
>JBAZGZ010000016.1:11229-14630 GCA_041652615.1 Candidatus Omnitrophota bacterium
TCGTTCCAGCCGGCCTTATAGCCTTTAACTACCTGATAAGGCACCTCAAGCCACCCTGTTAATATGTTTGTGAAACCTTGCTTTGCCTTATCAACTGAATTCTGCACATAGTTGTCTTGTGCGTAAGCTGAAAAAGAAAAAACTAAACAGGAAAGAAGCAAAAGAACCGATAATTTCCGCATTAGCCACCTCCTTAATAAACACATCATTTTCCCAAGCCCTAGGCTCAATTTAGCCATTTATTTATTTTACCAGTAAAAATTAATACGTCAATAAATGAGTGTACTTATTGAGCCAAAAAGCGGTTTAAACGCCTAATAAGCAGCCAAAACCAAAGAACAATTCATCCCCCCAAAACCGAAAGAATTATTTAATACAATTTTTACTTTTTTCGGCCGGGCTTTATTTGGGACACAATCAATATCGCATTCCGGATCAGAAGTTTTATAATTGATGGTGGGCGGCAAGATATTGTGCTTTAAGGTAAGGCAGCAAGAAACAGCCTCAATAGAAGAAGCCGCGCCCATGCTATGGCCCAACATTGATTTAATTGAGCTTATGGGTATCTTTTTATAGTATTTTTTTCCGAATAACTTTTTTATGGCCGCGCATTCTGTTCTATCGTTAGGGACCGTTCCTGTTCCATGAGCATTAATATAGTCTATATCGCATACCGATAACCCTGTAGCTTTGAGCGCGTTATCCATACAATTAAAAACGCCTTCTTCCAGCGGGATAAGCGGATGATAAGCATCCGCGCTTAAACCGTAACCCAGAATTTCAGCATAGATATGAGCTTTTCTTTTTTTCGCGCAAGTTAAGCTTTCCAGTACAAGCATACCCGAACCTTCTGCCGGTATTAATCCTCTGCGATTTTTATCAAAAGGCTGACATTTACGTGGAGCGATTGAAAAAACCCGATAAAGGCCGATGAATGTACCTAAAGAAAAATAATCTGTCGCCCCTGCCAACATAACATGCGCCTGGCCGCATCTAATTTTTTCATAAGCCAGGCTGATGGCGTAATTACCTGCCGCACAGGCGCCGGATAAAGTAAAAGCACTCCCCCCCAAGCCAAGCGCTTTGCAAACGCTCGCGGTAGCCATATATACGGGATATTCCGGAAATTTTTTTCTTTTATTCTCTAAGAATTCTAATCCTGAAACTATGCTGCCATGAGTTATCCCTACTTCTTTAAGATTATTTATTGCGGCATCTTTTAAAGCAGACGTTGAGGCGCTAATGGCAAACTGGTGTGACCTGGGTAAATATCCGGTCGCTTTATTACCGGAAAAATTTGGTTTGAAATTTTTTACTTCTCCGCCATAATAGCGTTCTAAGTGCGAGGTGTCAAACGCGCGAATTTTACTTATACCGGATTTACCCTTAAGTAGGTTTACCCAGAACTCTTCTAAGTTAGTACCCAAAGAGGTTACCAGCCCTAAACCGGTAATAACAACACGCTCAGCCACGTTTTTTTATTAATTGTTTTGTAAGCTCAACCAACTGGGCCACATTCTGAATACTCGCCAAACTATCCTGCGGAATATCAATTTCAAACTTATTTTCGATAGCAAAAATTATCTCAATTATGGTAAAAGAATCAAGGCCCGCCGCGGTAAAATGCTCTTTTAAGTCTATTCTTTCCTTAGGTATTTTTCCTAAGTTACTTATTATCTCCACAATCTCTCCGGTTATATTATCTTCGACCTTATCCTTAGATTGACTTTTGCTTTTTGGCTTTACCGTGCTTTTTTTATTATTATCGCGCTTATTCATAAAACAACTCTCCTTTTTCTCTGTATTTTAATTGCCACGCAACTGCTGTTAGTATCTTTCCCCAAAAGAATAAATAATATCAGGATATTTTTTTTATTATGACCATAGCCAAAATCGGCATTCTTTAAAAGATCGGCAATTAAGCCTATCCCTGAACCGTTATTTATTTTTTGAAGATTAGGAGGTAATGAAATAAATTTTTCCGGATCAGCAAAACCTTGCAACGCGTCTCGTTCCAGAATATACTCTTTTGTTTTAGGCATAGACAGACCAAGGATATAATCTACGCTACTTATCTTTAGTGCGTGTTTTTTCAAAACTGCCTGCAACGCTTTAATCAGGCCTTTATTCTCCCCTTCCTTTTCAAAAAATGACTCAATCCCTAAAACATCTGCGTAGCTGTGGCGCTTTTTGCCGGCGCCGCTATTATTTTCTATAATCAGGCAAGCGCTGCCCATTAAAGAGCAGCTTAAATTTTGCGAAACTTTTTCATCTAATTCAACGATTACAGCTTTGTTCTTCCCGGATCTCCCCACAAAATATCCTGCCTGCACAAACGCATCCACCCCTGAAGAAACACCTGAAGATAAGGTGCTGTTCGCGCCTTTTAAATTAAATGCCGTAGATAAGTCTCCGCCCAGATAAGAGATTAGGCACTTAGGGAAATCCGTGGGGCTAACCACCCTCACTCCGCCTTTACGATAATTTTCGGTGTTACTCTTTCTGATATCAGAGTTGCTAAAGGTAGTGCCGATAAAAAAGCCCAGATCGCGGCTATATTCTGAATTTATTTTTACTCTGCTATCGCAAAAAGCGGCCTTTACCAAGCCATGGATAGCCTCGATGTTAATTTTATCTTCCTTTTCCTTAATACTTATGCCGGTTATAGAAAGTTTCATAAAATCACCTTATCTCAATATAAATGTTGGGCAAACCCATTAAAATGAAACGATCCTCTATCTAAGGAATAAAAATCATCATATTTTATCTTACTGAACAATAACCCTACTTTAAAAAACAAACACTCTACCTGCCAGGCCTGCAAGAATCCCGCTCTTTTAAAAATATCGATATAAGCTTTATGGCTAAGACAGCAGGCAATTGGCGTTAATTCATTCATTTCAAAATAGCTCAAAGATTTAAATAACAAAAGTAAAATTATGCTTTGATATTTCAAGTCTACGCTTATATCTATAATATTGATATCATCATATCGTTTCTCGGCTACGACATAACCCAGAATTTTTTTGTTTTTTATTACTGCCAAAACTAAATTTTTCGCATCCGGATTGGAAAAATATTTCCAATTTAAAAAATCTATATCCGCATTTAACAAAAATTGATGATCTTTTTTAATCGTTTCAAAGAACGCCTTAAACTCTTTACCGAAATGTTCGATTTTTTTGAACTCAATGCTGGGAGAATCTATGTTGGGTATCATATTGGCCGCAAAATCACTGATGAATTTATAAATATAGCCAAATTTATGCCACTGAACGCCTCCGAAAGATTTTGATACTTCTTTGTTTGCCGGGCAAACTAAGGGGAAAAACTTTTCTTTGCGGATTAACCCCTCTTAAGCATGAGCCAAAAGCATCGCCAGCATAGGAAATTGTTCCCTG
>JBAZGZ010000017.1:0-14515 GCA_041652615.1 Candidatus Omnitrophota bacterium
TATATCAAGTCTTTATTGTTAACCATTATTTCAGTAATCGTTGGATCTTTCAAAAGGTCTTCTAGCGGGCCCAAACCCAAAGCTTCCTCTATTATTTCCTTGGTTATTTTTCTTCGTATTTCCGTTGAAGCGATAAAACCGCCGGCTTCTTTGCTGATAACATTGGAAACTATTTTTTCTGCCCTAGCACGCAATTCATTCATTTTCTGGGTGCTTGCGGCATACATTTCAACCTGCACTCTTTTTAAGTCGAGCTCTTCGATAAGTTTTTCGTGAACCTGCTTTTTAAACTTGATTATCTGGTCCTCTTCTTCAATCAAAGTGGTCCGCTCTACTTTCTCCATAACGCCCACGCGATTCCAAAAAGCTTCTTCACCTTCAAATTTTTCTTTAGACACCCTTACTTCGCTTAATATCTTATGGCTTATATAAACATCTTTTCTTTCGATTAAATCCTTTGCCAACTTTTGCACGCCGAATGTAAATTTACATTGCGGGTTATCTATAACCAGGGGCACTCCACGGTTCACCGCAAGGCCAGCGGCGCGCCCCTCTGAAGGGATCAAAGAAATTATTTCTGAAGGAAGAAGTGATTTTATCTCCTGCCAGGTAATTGCGCCTTTACTCTCGGCACGGTTAAGAACAATTTTAGTCATCGTAAGAGGAAACCCTAAGCTTTGTAAAGTATCCAGCAGCCACTGAGTTTGGTAGACCGCCAGGATATCCGGAGTAAGTACAAGGCAGATAAGGTTGGAGCATTCAAGGGCCGCGATTAAGTTATCCGTCAGGTTACTGCCCGCGTCCACTATAACATAATCAAATTTATCCCAAACTACGGATACAAAATCTTTTATTATCTGGGGAGTAAAGGAAGTGCGCTGAGACATTTTAAAGATAGAAGGCATGAAAGAAAGATTGTTCCTGTAAATAGAGCAGTAATTTTCTATATCTCTCTTTTTTGATTTAAATTCATGAAGATAATCTATGAGGTTGAAAAGACAATATTTGCTGTCGATACCTAAAAGTTTGGAAGTTGCCTGAGGAGCACCTAAATCAAGATCAAGCAGGAATACTTTTTTGTTTTGCAGAGAAAGCTGGACGGCAAGATTAATAGAAAGAAGAGTTTTTCCCACTCCTCCTTTCGTGCTAAAAAATGATACAACTTTTGCCTCCATATTTATATATTATACAATAATTTATGGAAAATTCTACATAAAGAATGTTAACGCGGATGCAAACAGATTGTTGCGGATGTCGCGGATGAAAACATCCATAGGCGTTTTTGTATATCCCAAATAAAATATTGTATTAATCCGTTGCATCCGCAGCAATCCGTGACATCCGTGCTAAAAAAATATTTTCTAGATTAAGTGGATTAACTGCCGGTTCTCTCGCGATAGACTATCGGGATATCAATATTTAACTCTTGCGTGTCCACGTCCGGCGGGAATGGAGGAAAAGACAAGCTATTTACCAGTTTAAGAGCTTCATTATCAAATATTTTATGGCCGGAAGATTTTGATATCCTGACGTCCTTTATATCGCCGGCCTGAGTTAGGGTTAATTTTAAAACCACCATACCCTCCCAACCGGTATGCATAAGCGAAGAAGGATAGGTAATATTGTTTGATATTTGTCTTTCTACTTCGCTTATATAACCCTGTAAACCATCAGGCAATATCCCCGCATACAATCCCATGGTTTTGACGTCATTGACTTCCTTGATTTCCTGTATTTCTTCGTTATCTTCTTCAATTATCTTTGGCGTAAGAGAAATAACCAATTCTGTCTGATTATTTTGAAACTCCCGCGATTTAAACAAGGCACCAATCACAGGCAAATTACCTAAACCAGGTAATTTATCAATAGTTTCCGAATCTTTGTTTTTAATAAGCCCGGCGATAAAAACCGTGTCCCCTGATTTCAAATTTAGAACAGTTTCGGCAATCCTTGTGGTAAATGCGGGAACGCGTACTCCTGAAACAGTTATCGCGTTAACTAAATCCAGGGCGCTTACCTCCGCGCGCATACTGGCATAGATTTTTTTATTGTCGCTTGAAACTATCGGCCTTATCTTTAAAATTACACCGTACTCTTTATACGAAACCGTTGTGCTTGTTCCGGCGGCACCCGTAGTTGAACCGCTTAAATAAGGCACCTCTCCGCCGACGGTTAATTTTGCTTCTTCGCCGCTTAAACATAAAAGTTTCGGTCTGGAAAGTTCTTTTCCTTTTCCGGTTTCAATAAGCATATTTATCTTGGCGGTGAGAGCGTCTCTTGACCAAGAACCCATACCCCACAAAGCTTCCCACGGCTTCTGAACGTTAAGGGTTGTGGATACTCCTCCGCTTGCAGTCGAAGAAGGGAAAGCGTAAGGCTCTTGGCGTATCTGCAAAGACTGCATCCACTGGATACCGATGTTATCCAGATCTGATTTGTTTAATTCCAGAATACGCGCCTCTATCTCAACCATTTTAGTTTCTTTCTTGACAGTCAGAATGTTATCCACTCTGTCCTTAAAAGGTTCCAGCACTTTTCCAATCTGATCATACTCTACAGTGGTAACGTCTCCGGAAATAATTATTTTTCCCGTGCTCTCGTTTTTCTTTAAAACAACATTAGAAACTCTTAAATCCCTGCGGATAAGTTTTTCCAGCCTTGTCTTTACCCTGTCTAAATCCTGCGAATATACGGTTATATAATATGTCTTCTCCCCTTCTTTGTTCCATACAGTAAGGGTTGTTTCTCCTGGCTTTTTTGCGACAATTACTATTTCTTTATCGGATACCCTTGATATATCAGCCGTCTCAGGATTACGCATAGAAACTCTCTGCGGAAAAGAAACGCTAACGACAAACGCCTCTCCACTCACAAGAGTAAGCTCTTCTTCTGTATTTTGGTCAAAAATATTTTGTGAAAAAATAAACGCGCTGGATAATAAGAAGACGATAAAACTGGTACCAAAAAAAATCTTTTTTAACATTAACCGCCTCCCTTTTAATGAGCACAGCATTTTTTTAAGCCGCAAACGGCGTAGAAAAAATACTAGTGCGAATTAACCCAGCACTAATTTTTGTAATAACATTGTGCTTATATATCAAAGCCTTACGCTAAAAACTCTTTTGAATTTACCCCAGACATATTTTCAAAAATTAGTGCTGGGTGAAATTCAGCCTAACATTTTTCCTTCGTATACCCCTTGAAAAAATGTTGGCTTCATTTCATTTCGCCACAGGAACTTCTTCCTGTTTTGCTCCCTTATAAATTTCCACCGTTGCAGGTTTTTCTACCGGTGCCTGATGCTGTATCATCCCTAATTTATTCAAAAGCCCTTCAAGGGTCAACGCTGAATATTCATAATCTTCACTTGTATCTGTTGGCGATCTTAAAACTAACCTTATTTTGCCAAGTTCAAGCGAATAGGTAAGCATTTTTATATCTTCCGGCTTTAGAGCAAGAGTGACTGTATCGGCTTTTCCTTCCGCCCTGTATGGCGAAAGATTTTTATTCGTGGCAAGCACTTTTACGCCCTGAAAAAGGTTAATAACAATCGGTGGATTTTGGCCTCTTTCAGAAGGAAAGCTAAAAGTGCCTATAATATCAACCTTATCTCCCGGACGAAGGAGCCCCTCAACCGCGGAAAGTTTATCTACAGAAATCGTGATCGCGCGCATACCCTGGGGAACACCTTCAGAGAGGTATCTAAAACCAATCAAAGGTTTTACATTCTCGCTGCTTAAATGTTGGTCCTTCAAGATATCGGTTATAGTAAATTTTCCGATGACTGAATCAAGCGAGGTTAGATCCCCCGGCTGAAGAGTTTTTGAAGGAACGGTTGACATTTTAACCATATCCGCGGTAATGGTAGTTTCTCTGGCAATATCTTCCTTGGCTACCACCGCTTCAACAAGCTGGCCCTTTCTAATAAGATCCTGGATAAGCCTTTCCCGCGATTGCATCTGTCCGTTTATAACAATAATTGCAATAACTGCGATACCCACGCCTATCAGCAGGTTTACAATCCTTTTATCCATCTCTTCTCCTTGTTTATAAATGCTAAGATATAAAAGTTTAGAATTAAATTACTTTAGTAAATCTTCGGATTTTTCAACCCGCGCTTTTCTTTTAAATTCGTCAATTACTTTATTTTCTTCCTGTTCTACCTTATCAGCCTTCAAGGCTTTTTCTAAATCTTTTTCGACTTCCGATAAAGACACTTCCTGGCCACCCCTTATATCATCAACCTTGATTATATAAAATTTGCCGTCATCGTCTTTAAAAAGTTTCGGCAAATCATCTTTCCCTAAAGTTGCTACTGTTGCCCAAAATTTTGTATTCTTGCGCACATCTTCAGGGGTCGGAGTAAGCCAGCCCCTGTCTCCGCCTCTATCTTTTGAAGATGCTGTCGAATACTGCCTTGCCAAAGAGTCAAAATTCTCACCTTGAAGAATTTTGACCATCGCCTCCTTAGCAGTAAACTCACTGTTAACGACTATTTCCCTTACTTTAACTTCCTGAGGTTTTTTGAAAAGCTCTTTATTCTTATCATAAAAAGCTTTAACTTCCGCGTAGGAAACACTTATATTCCTTTCCAGATCATCTCTTACTTTTGCCGCTAAAAGCGTGTCGCGGGTATCGCGCAAAGCCCTTAAAACATCATCACTTTTATCGAGCCCCTTACTTACTGCAATCTGCGCTAATATTTGATTTTTTATGAGGTCGTTTAGGAATTTTACCTTAAACTCTGCGTTATTAATGTCTATTTTTTGTGTTTTTGCCAGCGGCTCAAGGCTCTTTAAATAATTTTTAAAATCATCTAAGCCGATAGCCCAGTTATTGACCCTGGCTAAAAGCACGCCGTTTATTTTTAACTCTCCGTTTATCTCTGTGGGGTTCTCCTTAGGGGGGAAAATATTATCGCAAGCCATAAGGCAAGAAAAGGCACAAAGAAGTAAAATTAGGCCCAATGTTTTTTTCATTATATTAGCTTTCATCGTGTATATTTATTATAAGTTTAGCAATATATCTGGAGTAAATCAAGATTTTTTTTAAAATAATGAACACATCATTTTTCCGAGCCGCTAGTGGCGAAGGAAAAATGATAGTGTGAATTACCCCGCCGAACGCTGAAAAATTATCGTAGAGAATTTTTCAGCCTCTTCTGTGAGGCGGGGTAATGAGTTCCACGGTAAACTCGAAACAAGTGAGACAATGCCGCAGCCCCCCCCTATAATTACAATCACTGTAATCTTTTCAATTGCCTTTCTCCAAACTATGCTTTACAATATAGCAATGAAAAAACCAGTTAACATAACCCTCGATACCAGTATTTTTGTAAATCCCGCATCCCGTGTTTTTTTTGGGCATACCCCCGAAGAAGCGCTCAATAACTTTCTGCAAAAACTAAAAGAAAAAAAAGATATTTTTTGTTATATGCCGCCCTCTGTATATGAAGAACTGATGAAATTCATTGAAAATAAGCCTCTGGCAAAAGATGCCTTACTTATCAATAAAAAACCGCCGTCATCTTACCAGACACCTATCCCCTCTCTATTTCTCTATGAATTTATTGAAGAATTCCGCTCGAGAATTAACAAAGGCTTACGTATAGCGGAAAAATATACAAGGAATGAATTAAAAATAAAATCCCAGGAAGGAAGGCCGGATGAAGAAATCATAAAACGGCTGCGTGAGGAATACCGTGTTGCTTTAAGAGAAGGGATTATCGACAGTAAAGAAGATTTTGACCTTCTTCTTTTAGCCAAAGAACTTGACGCATATCTTGCCACATCCGATAACGGCCTTGTAAAGTGGGCACAAAAACTCGGGATTCCCGCGCTTTCCGCTGAGGAATTAAAAGAAATCCTGGAACATTAATTTAGCGTTTAGCGTAGAGCGTATAGCGTTCAGGAAAACTATACGCTATCCGTTAAACGCTATACACTAATAAATATGAAAAGCTACAAGCTAGAGCCTTTTTATTCAGGCGTGACAATAGACTACGAAGAGAACTTAAACTATCAGCAGTTAAAAGTTGTTAAAGAGGGCGATGGCGCGGCCTTAGTTCTTGCCGGAGCAGGAAGCGGGAAGACCCGCGTCTTAATTTACAGGCTTGCCTATCTTCTGCAAAAAGGTGTCTCTCCGGAAAATATACTTCTGGTTACGTTCACAAATAAAGCCGCCAAAGAAATGATTAATCGCGCGGAAACCGTATTAAAATCAACTCTTAAAGGCCTCTGGGCAGGAACGTTTCATCATGTCGGCAATATGCTTTTAAGAAAAGAAGCGAGCGCTATTGGATATTCACCGAGCTTCACGATTATAGATAAAGAAGATTCTAAGGACCTGCTTGAAGATTGTATTGAAGAACTGGGTTACACAAAACACGGCAAGCTGTTTCCTAAAAAAGATATCATCTCTAATATTTACAGCATCTCTGTAAATTCATTAAAAAGCATAGATAACGTCATCAAGGATAGTTATCCTCACACGGAAGAATATCTTTTGCCTATAAAAAGCGTGCTCAGGCGCTACGAAGAAAAGAAGAAACAAAGCAACACCATGGACTTTAACGATCTGCTTAAATACTGGCTTAAAATTTTAGAAGTAGAAGAAATTTGCAAAAAGTATTCCGAGAATTTCAAATATATCCTTGTCGATGAATATCAGGACACAAACCGCATACAGTTTGAAATATTAAAAAGGCTCTCTTCTTACAATAAAAATATACTTGTGGTGGGAGATGACGCGCAGTCCATATACTCCTTTAGAGGCGCTGATATCAACAACCTGCTGAATTTCCCAAAAACTTTCGAGGGGGCTTGCGTTTATAAACTTGAAATAAATTACCGTTCAAGCCCGCAAATTTTACAGTTAGCAAATAATATAATCAAACATAACATAAACCAATTTCCTAAAACATTAAAGAGCGTAAAACCCGATGCCGAAAAACCGATGTCGGTCCAGGCAAAAGATGTTTATTTACAGGCTAAATTCGTCGCCCAAAGAACATTGGAAATGATCAATGAAGGCATCCCTTTAAAAGAAATAGCTGTACTGTTTCGATCGCACTTTCAGGCTTTAGAACTTGAAATAGAATTAATGAAAAGAAATATCCCTTATATCGTGCGCGGGGGCGTAAGATTTTTTGAACAGGCGCACATTAAAGATGTGCTTGCTTATCTTAAGATAATAAATAACCCTTCCGATGAACTATCTTTTAAGCGGGCGGTTTCTTTATATAAAGGCATCGGCAGGAGTTATGCGGCAAAAATATGGAAAATGTTTATTGAGGGAAAAAAAGAACCCGGTGATGTGACAAACGGCCTTCCCAAAAAACAACAGGATGGTTTCCGGGAATTTTCTTCTAAATTGCAAAATTTAAAGGTTATCGATAAACCGCAGGCCGCGATACAGGAAGTCCTTGCTTTTTATAAAGACTACTGTTGCCTCGTATTTGACAACCCGGACGACCGGATCCTTGATTTGGAAGAACTTGCAAAAATGGCCGCGGATTACCCGACGATAAAAAAATTTTTACTTGAATTGGGTTCTTTTGATGAATTTAAAGGAGAAACAGTTTTATCGGCGCAAGATAGAAAAGAATTTCTTACGCTTTCTACAATACATCAGGCAAAAGGCCTTGAGTGGGAAACGGTTTTTATAATCGGTTTTAGCGACTACGAATTTCCGCATCCAAAAGCGCTCGCGCACGAATCCGCCCTTGAAGAAGAAAGAAGATTATTTTATGTAGCGGCAACTCGAGCAAAATCTCTTCTTTACATAACCTACCCAGAAACAAAGTTTACTTTCAAAAACGGATTGGTAATCGCGCGGCCTTCGATGTTTTTAACCGAAATATCTAATTCCAATTACGAAGGAATGTATCTTGAGGATAGTTTATAACTATTCTGCCTGCCGGAATCAAGTCTTAATCAAACTTAAAGCTTCCTGCCGGGTTTTAGAATTAGTAAGAAAGATTCCCCTTACAACTGAAGTCGTAGTAAATGTGCCTGGTTTTTTTACCCCGCGCATCGACATACAAAGATGTTCCGCTTCAATAACCACCATGACACCTTTGGGTTTTAGCTTTTTCATTATCACATCAGCAATCTCTGTGGTAAGGCGTTCCTGAACCTGCAAGCGTTTTGAAAGCACATCAACCACGCGTGCTATTTTGCTCAAACCGGTTATGCGCTTATCGGGAATATAGGCAACGTGGGCTTTGCCCATAAAGGGAAGCATGTGGTGCTCGCACATCGAGTACAAAGGAATCCCTTTTAACAGTATAATCTCATCGTGTTTATGTTCCAAAACAACTTCCAGCTCTTCTTCTGCTTTTTGGAATTGTCCGTTTAAAATTTCTCCGTACATTTCAGCTACGCGCGCGGGAGTTGTAGCGATATCTTTTTTACTTAAATCAGCTCCGACAGCTTCCAAGATAAGCCTTACGCCCTGTTCAATTTTTTTCTTATCCATTTTTACTCCTTGTTTATAGAAGCGGATTACCGCGGATATTTACGCGGATAGACGCACAGTATTTGTGCGTGCCAGATCATAAACCCGCCTTATTATTTCAAGCTTTTTTGTACCAAAATTTACTAAAAATCCTAGTTTATAGTCAGAGCCCCTTAAATAATACCAAAATTGCTTTTTATCTTCGTGAATTAATACTGGTTTATAAAGAATATTGATTTGTTTTTGTTGCTCTACAGACAATTTTCTTTCCTTAAATTCTTTGGCTAATGCTTTTTGAATTATCCCCTCTTTAAAAACACTTCCAAAATGATTCCAAACTTCAAAACACGCTCCTCTTATTTGATACGATTCTTCTTCATATAATAGCTTGCTCATACTTTCTGTGCGTTAATCCGCGTTTAGATCCGCGGAAATCAGCTTCTACTTCCCAATACAAAACTGACTAAAAATACTCTCCAACAATTCTTCGCAAAGCACTTCTCCGGTTAGCCTGCCTATTGCTTCCAGGCTTTCCTTTAAAGAAAAATTGACTGAATCTATTTGCCGGCCGGAATTTAAAAAACTCTCTGCCTCTATAATACTATTGAACGCTTTCTTAAGCGCTTCGTTTTGATAGGTATTTAGAAAAATTAAATCTTTCCTTCGCGTTCCGTTTTTGTATGCGGTTTTAAATATTGCTTCTTCAAGATTTCTTATGCCTTGGCCTGTTCGCGCGCTTAAATTTACCTTGCAGCACTTTATATCCTTAATCGCGGTTAAACCAATCTTTTGTTTTAAATCACTTTTGTTTATTACAATTACCACATCTTTCCCATTATCACCAGAAGATTTTTTCGCACTGTTTAAATATTTTTTTAACCGATTAATTAAAAATACATCATCTTTGGATAACGCTTTGGAACCATCCAAAACAAGAATAACCAGGTCAGCTTCTTCTAAAATAAGTGAAGATTTTTCAATCGCTTTTTTTTCAATCAAATCTCTTGGCTCAAGGATCCCCGCGGTATCATAAATTCTTAAAGGTACTCCTCTTACATTTATTGTTTCCTCTATAACATCCCTGGTTGTGCCCGCGACCGCGCTGACAATAACTCTCTCCTCTCTGAGAAGGCAGTTAAAAAGGGTTGATTTACCGGCATTGGTCTTACCGCAGATAACACACCTTAATCCGTCTTTTAATATTTTGGCATCCCGGTTTGACTCTAATATATCCTGTATTTTTATCCGTATTGTTTTTAGTTTTTGTTTTATGCCGCTTGTGTCTATATCGATGCCTTCTTCGGGAAAATTTATCAAACTTTCCGTTAAAACAAAAAGTTCTTTTATCGCTTCTTTAATGCCATTTATTTCCAAAGAAGCTCCCCCTTTTAACTGAGATACGGCAACACCTAAAGCATCTTCGCTTTTTGCATCAACAATATTAAGCACGCTTTGCGCCTGAAGCAAATCGAGCCTTCCGCCCAAAAATGCCCGATAAGTAAACTCTCCGGGCAGTGCCTGTCTTGAATTATTCTTTAATATTATTTCTAAAATTTTATTTAACGAGGTCATACCGCCGTGAGAGGAAATCTCAACCACATCTTCGCAGGTATAAGAATGCGGCCCGCGCATTATACTAACCAGCACCTCGTCCACTATCTTTCCATTCTGGTTTCTGTACTCTGGTTTCTGGTTTCTTTCTACAATCCATCCATAATGCATGGTGTAGGTTTTTGCTTTCTTTATGTCTTTCTTTTTTGCGGGAAGAAAAATTTTGGAAATTATGTTTATTGCGGATTTGCCGGAAATTTTAATAACCCCCAAAGCGGACTTGGAAGGAAATGTCGCGATAGCGGAAATAGTATCGCGAGTATTATAATTTTTAAGCTTTGTTAAATTCATAAGTTATGTTTGATTAAATAACCAAGATATCCGTTAAATTTAAAGGATTTGACGGATATCTTGGAGCTTGGTTATTTTATTATGCTGCAACAATCCTTTCGCCTCCCCCACCAAAAACAATGAACCACTTATCAAAATCAGCGAATTGCTATCGTATAGATTTTTTGCTTTTTCCATAGCCATACTTATATCTTTTGCGATAAACGCTTTTTTAAGTTTACATATTCTTTGTATTTCTAATGGGTTACGCGCGCGGGGATTGTTGAAACGCGTAAGCACGATATGTTCGAATTTTATTTCTTTAAGCATATTACGCACATCCTTGTCTCCTGATGCCGCAAAAATAAGAATTATTTTTTTTGACGGATAATAAATCTTTAAATTGTCCCGAAGAGCCCTGAAAGAGGACGGGTTATGCGCAACGTCGCAAACAATTAAGGGATTACTTTTTAAAGTTTCAAATCTTCCTTCGATAAAAGAATTACAAATAGCCTCTTTAAAATTTATATTCTGGCTTAATACACCTTTTTCTTTTAAAAGAAGCATTGCGGCTATTGCCAAAGAAACATTTTCAAGCTGGCATCTGCCCTTAAGAAAAACTTTTAACTCTTTTAATTCATTACCACCGAAAGAAAAATCAAAATTGCTGCTATCCTCGCATAAATTGCTCCGTACAACCTTAAAATCTCTGCCAAAGACAAAAAGCTTAGATTTAAGTTTACGGCAATTTTTACTAAACACTCTCAAAACCAAACGCCCTTGCGCTGCCGAAATAACGTCTGTACGGGGTTTAATAATACCTGCTTTTTCCCCAGCAATCTCTCTAAGCGTGTTGCCCAGCTTATCAGTATGATCGTAGCCGATGTGAGTAATTATAGAAACAAGAGGGTTAACCACGTTTGTCGCGTCAAGCCGGCCCCCAAGGCCGGTTTCTAAAACAACAAAATCGAGATTCTCTTTTAAGAAATATTTGAAAGCTAGTGCGGTGTAAACTTCAAAAAAACTTAATTTTCCTAATTTTTCACTAAATCTTAATTTTTCCAATTGTGGCTGCATCTCCCTCAAGATGCTCGCCACATCATCTTTCGGAATTAAATTACTATTTATTCTGGTTTCTGTACTCTGGTTTCTGGTTTCTTTTAATATCCTAATTCTTTCCCTAAAATCAAAAAAATGAGGCGATGTATAAAGGCCGACTTTGTATCCTCCGCTAGCCAGGAGATAAGCGCAAAATGTAGCAGTGGAACCCTTTCCTTTGGTTCCCGCAATATGAATGCTTTTAAGTTTATTAAAGTCAATTTTTAAGGTTTCAAATAAACGGATTACCCTTCCAAGTTTCAATGTTTTAGCGTAGGGAAAATCGACTTTTCTTTCGTAATTTACGAAACTATCAAGATAGGTCGTTGCGTCGTCAAAATTTTTAATTGAATAATTTTTGTAATTCATAGATGTCTGCTTTAAAAAATTACCAAGATACAAGAAACAATAATCCTACAGGGATAGGCCTTCCTATACCTTTAAAGGAAGGGCCTAACCAAACAATAAACAATTCCAAATTTACAAAGATATGTTTGTTTATTGCCCGCTGCTTCGCAGCGAGGTCTCTGCCTGAGGCGGATTATTTTGATATTGTGATTTGTTTGTGATTTGTGTATTGTAATTTTTTTGGAGTTTGTATCTTGGTTATTAGTTATTCTATAAATCAATGGCGGAAGTGGCGAATTCCCGTAAATACCATGGTCATGCGTAATTTATCGCAAAGCTTGATAATATCGTTATCTTTTATGGAGCCGCCGGGCTGTATAATCGCCCTTACTCCTTTTTGATAGGCAACTTTCAAAGAATCTTCCTTGGGAAAAAATCCGTCCGAAGCAATAACCGCTTTTTTGGAAGATTTACCCTTACTCATGCCAAGCGCGATTTTTACCGAACCGACTCGTGATGGCTGGCCGCCGCCGATACCTAAAACTGTCATATCCTTAGCGATAACAATCGCGTTTGACCGGACATATTTTGCTATCTTCCAGGCAAAAATCATGTCCTTTAATTCTTTTTGCGTAGGCTTTCTTTTGGTAACAACCTTTAATCCGGCCGGCTGCAAATTAAGAAGATCTTTATCCTGTATCAGGTAACCGAACACGGTTGTCCGTATGTCTTTATGGGTTGGCTTCTGATGAAAATCAGCCTCAAGCACCCGGAGGTTTTTTTTAGCGGAAAAGAGTTTCAGTGCTTCTTTTGAATAAGAAGGTGCAATCACGCATTCTTTAAATTCGCTCTTCATAAATTCCTTCGCCGTATCTTTATCCACTTTTCTGTTTATACCGACTATCCCGCCAAAACTTGAAATCGGATCGGTAAGGTACGCTTTTCTGTAGGCTTTGGAAAGTTTTTTGTCCACACCTACGCCGCAGATAGAAGCGTGCTTTACGATGGAAACTGCCGGATCAATAAAATCCTTAACCACGGAAACGGCCGTGTCTAAATCAAGCAGGTTATTATAGGAAAGCTCTTTCCCCTGAATCTGTTTGTATTTTATCTCATCCGCTTTGGATAATTTATACAAAGCCGCCTTCTGGTGCGGATTTTCTCCATAACGCAAAGCTTTATCTTTTTCAAAATTGCAGGTCAAAATTTCTTTACCGGCAAAATAGTTATAGATAGAGTTATCATATTCCTTGGTAACATAAAAAGCTTCGCGGGCAAAAGATTTTAATATTTCATCCGTCAAATCTCCCTTATTTTTATCGAGCTCTTCGATTATCGCTTTATACTGCGATGGAGAACTGATTGAGGCGACGTTTTTAAAATTTTTTGCGGCAGCACGCAGGAGAGACACTCCTCCGATATCTATATATTCCATCATATCGTCAAAATTTATTTTTTCGGCTAGTTTACCGACAAACGGATAGAGATTTACTACTACCATATCTATCGGTTCGATGTTTAATGATTTTATCTCCTCCATATGCAGAGGGTGTTTTTTATTGGCAAGGATCCCGCCGAAGACTTTTGGATGCAAGGTCTTTACTCTTCCGGAAAGTATTTCCGGAAACGATGTCACAGTAGAAACTTCCTTAACCGGTATGGAGCTGCTTCTTAAAAGCTGGGCGGTTTTCCCGGTTGAAATAATTTCAACCTTATACTCGGCAAGTTTTCTGGCAAGCTCTAAAATGCCTTTCTTGTCCCAAACACTGATTAACGCTCTTCTTATTTTTAGCATAATTTTAATGAGCACAGCATTTTTTCAAGCCGCTAGTGGCGCAGAAAAAATGCTAGTGCGAATTAGACGCTGAATTTAATCTCGATGATGCTTCCTTCTTCCATTATATGATCCCGGTCAACGGCTTTAGCGAAGCCGCGGGCGCGTGCTTCGGCAAAGTTATGAAAACTATCAAGATCCTTACAGCTGATTACTTCTCCCTTGATAAACCCCCTGGCTAAATCAGTATGAATCTTTCCGGCAGCCTCGAGAATTGTGCTTCCGGCTTTAAGCTCCCAGGCATGCACTTCTTTATCTCCGGCAGTATAGAACAACATTGTCCCTGATTTTTTAAGCACATCATCGATTAAAGCATTCATATCGGAAACTTCGCTTTTACCCACACAAGGCTTATAGGAAAACGGTGAGACATTCTTTAAGAAATTTTTTTCTTCTTCAGTAAAATTCTGGTCACACAAAAGATTCTCTGCTTCCAGCAGCCCCTGGATCTTTTTCAGGAATTCCTTTTCTTTATCGTCAGCTGTCTTAGTCAAACGGCTGTCTATTTTCTCCAAATCAAGAAAGACGAAATCCAGCTTCTTCGAAGCGTCAAAAACTATCGCGTCAGCTTTTGTAAAATCATCGCCGATAAACTCAACCACATAAGGGCTTATTTTTTTCGGCGAAAACTTCTTTACCAGTTTTTCGAACCATTCACAACTATATTTATATTTACCCGGCTCGATGCTTAATCCAAAGTTTGCTACTTTCACTTATCTTTCTCCTTTACTCTACTTTTGCCAGCTTATCCGCTTCTTTCTTCGCGCCTTCAATAACCATCTGTGCCAGGCGCGCCGGCAGGATCTCATAATGCGAAAAGATCATTGAATAACTTCCTCTTCCTCCGGTTACCGAGCGCAGGTCAGAAGCATATTTAAACATTTCAACTAATGGTAT